>JAFDDW010000318.1 GCA_019310665.1 Deltaproteobacteria bacterium | reverse complement strand
TACCGTCGTACAATGAAAAAGGCAGCGCATTTCCTTTCTATAAATTTGTCCTGGATGCTGGTTTATGGCATGAAATGAAGCCTGCGGCGCAGGCATTATATCCAGTTTGGAAACCCCGGCCAAGATGGATACCAAAACCACCGCAGTAAAAGTAACCCACTAGCATCAAACTAAAATACCCACCTATATCTTCTTCCTATAATTCTTACCTGAAAATCAAAATATATTTTCTTTGTATCTGGTTCTTTTTCTTCAACCTGCCAAATCGGTTTCGTTGGTCTATGGTTTCTCTACGGAGGGAGACCATGAAAACAAACTATCGATGTGCCCACTGCAGACAGGTTTTTATTCCTAATCCCCGCGTTAAGAATCAGGAATATTGTGATCGGCAAATATGCCAAAATGCCAGAAAGGCAAAATGGCAACGACAAAAGATGGCTTTAGACAGCGACTATCGGTTGAACCAGAAAGACGCTCAACATCAATGGCAAGAAAAAAACGCCGATTATTGGGACAAATATCGTCAATCCCATCCCGGATACTGCGAACGCAACCGTCAGTTGCAGAAGCTGCGGGATGCCAAACGCCGGGCACAGCGTCTTGCAAAGATGGATGCGTTAAACCGATTTAAACCTGTTAATCCGGGCACATACTATCTTATCCCATTAGGGCCAGATCTTGCAAAGATGGACGCGTTAACGCAAAGAATAACTATAATAGCAAGCAGTTACAAAAGTTATGATCCGTCTTGCAAAAAAGGACTCGTTAGACAGACCCAACGCTTTGGGATAAAGCCTGACAAAAAGGAGGTTCATTATGATCACCAAAACCCCCCTTGATCAGGATAGAGTCCGAAAGATCGCCGGATCATTCGCGTTTGTCGAACATCGTTTTTTGCGCAGTGGGTTTTTTAGTGTGTTAACCCACCATGAGCTTTTGCTTTATGTTTTCCTTGTTCTGGTAGCGGATCGAAACGGTCTTTCCTATTACAGTTACGATAAGATTTGCATATTGTTGAAAATAACCCTTGATGATTACATCATTGCCCGAGACGGGTTGATAGAAAAAGATCTTATCGCTTTCAACGGTCATTTGTTCCAGGTGTTGTCGCTGCCAAAACAGCCGCCGCAGGATCTTGCACCACTAAAAAACAGCGCTGACATGCAAGCCCATGATCCGGCCACTATCGAGCAAATCATTACTAAAAGCATGGGAGCTAATCATGATTGACACCCAGACTATTTTCGAAATCCATCATCTTAAACAACAGGGCTTCTCCGAGCGCAAGATAGCCAAAACTGTCCATCTTACGCGCAAAACCGTCCGTAAATACCTGGATAATCCCATACTAAAACGCCCGGTTATCCGCCGCAAAAGCAAGTTGGACCCTTTTAAAAATGAGATCAAACAGCTTCTGGAACAAGATTCTCGCGTCTCTGCTGAGGTCGTCAAACAACGAATCGAATCGATGGGATATGCCGGTGGCATCACGATTATCAGAGATTATTTGCAGAAAGTACGGCCGATAAATAAACAAGCGTTCATCCGTTTTGAATCGGCACCGGGAAAACAAATGCAAATCGACTGGGGTCACTTCGGCAGCCTGGCCTATGGGGATACACGACGAAAACTCTATGCTTTGGCTGTTGTCGAAGCATTCAGTCGCATGCTGTATGTGGAATTTACCCATAGCCAGAACCAATCAGCTTTACATCAATGCCTGTTGAACGCCTTTACGTTCTTTGGCGGTACGTCCCACGAGATTGTCGTGGATAACATGCTTACAGCGGTTATTGAACGACAGGGACCTCTGATACGTTTTAATGATGCGTTCTTGACGTTTTTGATTCCCTTTAAAATGGTTCCAATCGCCTGCAATCCTGGAGCTCCCCATGAAAAAGGTAAGATCGAATCTGCCATAAAATATCTGCGCCGAAACTTCTGGCCGCTGCGGACATTTACCGATCTTGGCGATGTGAATCGACAGGTGAGAAAATGGCTTGATACCGTGGCCAATGTTCGTGTTCATCAAACCATTTTAAAACGTCCGGTAGACCGGTTTGTAGATGTTTGCCTCAGACCGCTTCCCGAGCTGATTGCCGATAGCAGAGAAACTGAAACGTTGAAAGTCTACAAAGATTTTGCTGTTCGCTTCGACGCCAACACCTATACCACACCCCCGTGGGCTATTGGCAAACAAGTTACCTTAAAAGCCGATCAGCAAATCGTCATCATATTTTATCAGCACAAGAAGATCGCTACTCACGACCGTTGCTGGCAACGGGGACAACGGATTGAAACCCCGACTCACAAAGAGCAGGTCAGAAAGCTGCAACGCAAACTCTGGCTGGATAAAGACATCGCAGCCTTCTCATCGATAGGTAAAGAAGCGCTGACATACCTGCAAGCCCTTTCTCAGGCAAGGCAGCCGATTAAAAAGAATGTCTCAAGGCTGCTTTCTTTAAAAGACGATTATGGAACCACATCGATCATTTACGCGCTTAAAAGAGCTTTGGTCCATAACGCCATCGGTGCCGACTACATCGAAAACATCCTTTACCAGGAGATGACACCGAAAAAACAGCATCCGCCGGTCCGGTTAAAAAAAGAAGCACTCAATAACATCCGACTGCCCGAACCTTCATTGGCGGAATATGACGCTCATGTCATCAAAAGGAATAAAAAATGAATATCGAATCGGTTGTAGAAAAATGCACAGCGCTCAAGTTAAAGGCTATCGCCGATAATCTTCAGCAAACCATTATTTTTGCCGAACACAAAAACTGGTCGTCGCTTCAGGCAATAGACCATCTTTTTACTCTTGAGCTGGAATTGAGAAGAAAGAACAGAATCGGCCGTTGTTTTAAACAATCCAAACTCTATGAAACACCCACCATCGACCAGTTCGATTTTAATTATCATCATTCGCGCAAAAAGCAGAAAACCCGAATCTTGAACCTTATGGATCTGGAGTTTGCTGAGCACAAAAAGGATATCATTTTGATTGGTAATCCGGGCGTAGGAAAGAGTCTTGTGGCCAAGTGCATCGCCTACGCGGCTACACAGGCCGGACAAAAAGTTCTCTTTACCACCGCTATGGATATGATCAATCATCTGATCGCTGCTGAAGCGGACCACTCACTGCTCAAAAAACTCCACTATTATCAATCACAGGAACTCCTTGTCATCGATGAGATTGGTTATCTTTCCCTGGGCTCACAGGGATCAAATCTGTTCTTCCAGGTTGTCAGTGCAAGGCACGAGAAAAGGTCCACCATCATAACGACCAATCGGCCCTTTGCCCAATGGGGAGAAATATTTGATAACACCACTGTAGCCACAGCGATCGCCGACCGCCTTGTTTACAACTCGGAAGTCCTTATCCTGGAGGGACCAAGCTATCGAAAGAGGGAAAAAAACTAAGCTGAGTAAATACATATAAAGGCACCACCACAGCTCCTTTCATCGGTCACACCCGCGATTGTCGTCCGGCAACGCATTGCACAGCTATGTCCAATCAATATGCTGGTTTACTTTTAAAGCGGTGGTTTTGGTACACTTCTTAACCGGCGTTTACAAAATACAGACTTTTCAGTGCTTCCAGGTTTAAAACATCACTCTGCCGTCATCCGGCGTGACATGCGCTTTTGTAAAGCGCCTGATGAGCAATAGTATCTCCCAAGTTAAATAACTTTAGTAATTTTCGCATTGTGCCAAACAATCCAACTTAGGAAATAACATCCCCTTTATTCTCTTTCTAATCTTTATGCTTTTTTATTCGACGTCGAAGCCTGAGGGTAATTCTAAATCCGACATGCTTGTTTCGGCTTCTGCTAATAATGCTTTCGGGAACATGCGAAGTTCAGTTGCCTTAAATTGATACTGCGGCAGGTATTTAACAACCAGATTTGCACCCGCTATTGCTTGATCATGGTCCCGTTGTTTTTTGACCGCTTCCCGATTGACTTGTTTACTCAACCATAATTTGTGCAAAGAAAATGCCCGCGGATCTGGTACAGACATTGCGGTCGGAAAACCGTCCTGACCAATGACAACCTGGTAGACCTTGGGAGACGAAAT
>JAFDDW010000317.1 GCA_019310665.1 Deltaproteobacteria bacterium | reverse complement strand
CTCAGTGGGCCGCAGTCGAGGAAGCCCACCATGTGTCCGGCCGCTGTTCGGTCTTCTGTAAATCGGATTGCACCCATGCGACCAACAAAGGAATTCCCCGACCCCAGGTAGCAGCCGGACTTTGCAAAATGATGGCCAGCAAAATTCTGGAACTTTTAAAGAAGGTGGTCCCCAAAAACATCATGATTGTCGGCGGAACAGCCCGCAACCGCATGATGATTGAATATCTGCAGCAAGAAATCCCGGGTCTCATCATCCCGATTGAGGCACCTTATTTCGAAGCGTTGGGCGCCGCACTCTGGGCCCTGGAAAACGAAACGGCTCCCTATCCGGGCCTATCCGAGCTGCTGTTGACCGAAGTGGCAACATTCGACAACCTGTCGCCATTAGAGGAATATACAGATCAGGTGGAATTTAAAACCCTGGCAACCGGACGCATTCAGCGCCAAGACACCTGCATCCTGGGTCTTGATGTCGGCTCCACCACTACCAAAGCGGTGCTGATGCGCAATACCGACAACGCCATGCTGGCCTCTGTATATTTGCGCACCAACAGTGACCCGGTCGGCGCCTCCCGAAAATGCTATCGCGCGATCCTCGAACAGGTGAAGCAAGAGGTAGAGCCATCTGAAATTTCCATTACAGGACTGGGCGTGTGCGGTTCGGGACGCCAAATTGCCGGTCTGCATGCGCTAACCGACGGGGTCATCAATGAGATCATCGCCCATGCCACGGCCGCCGTATATTTTGACCCCCAGGTCGATACCATTTTTGAAATCGGGGGGCAGGACGCCAAGTACACTTACATCACCAATGCCGTAGCTTCCGACTATGCCATGAACGAAGCCTGCTCCGCCGGAACCGGATCGTTTCTGGAAGAATCGGCCCTGGAGACCCTGGGCGTAAAAATGGAAGATATTGCCGGTATTGCGATCAAAGGTCGCCGCCCACCCAATTTTAATGACCAGTGTGCGGCCTTCATTGCTTCGGATATCAAGAATGCCATCCATGAAGGGGTTGCCCGCGAAGACATCGTCGCCGGTCTGGTGTATTCAATTTGCATGAACTATTCCAATCGGGTTAAAGGCAACCGACCGGTGGGAAAGAAAGTGTTCATGCAGGGCGGTGTCTGCTACAATAAGGCGGTGCCTCTGGCCATGGCATCCCTGGTAGGAATACCGATCATCGTACCACCCGAGCCCGGACTGATGGGCGCTTTCGGCGTGGCCCTTGAAGTAAAAAAGCGCATTGATTCCGGCTTGATGAAAAGCGAGCACTTCGATTTACAAACCCTTGTCGACCGGGAGGTCACCTACAAAAAGCCCTTTGTCTGCGCCGGCGGTAAAGAAAAGTGTGATCGGCGCTGCGAAATTGCGATGATCGAAATTGAGGGCAAAAAATATCCCTTCGGCGGCGCCTGCAATCGGTACTATAACTTGCGCCATAAAGTCAGCTACGACATTCAAAATCTGGATTTGGTGCGCCTGCGCCAGGATCTCATCTTCAATAAATACGGCGCCACACAGCCCGGAAACGATCTAATCAAACCCAGGGGAAGCATCGGGTTTAACCGCAGCTTTCTGGTCAATTCCTATTATCCCCTTTACTCCAATTTTTTCACCGAGCTGGGCTTTGATATTGTTATGCCGGACAACTCTTCTCAGCAAGGTATTGATCAGCAAAACGCCTCTTTCTGCTATCCGGTGGAACTGGCTCATGGATTTTTCTACTCGCTGCTAAACGCTGAATCGCCGCCGGATTACATTTTTCTGCCGCATTTTAAGGCCATCCCCGCTGAAAACGACACGCTTTCCAGCAACCAGTCCCAGGTATGCCCCCTGGTTCAAGGTGAAACCTTTTATTTGCAAACAACCTTTCGTAAAGAAATAGAAGCGCTCAAGCGCAGGGGTACCCTGCTTTTAGCGCCCCTGATAGATCTTTCAGAAGACCTGGCTGCTGCCCGGCAACCTCTGGTGAAAACAGCCGTTCAGATGGGGATTAAACGCCAGGATGCCGGACGGGCCTTTGAAAAAGCCTTACAACAGCAAAAAAAATGCCTGGCCGAGATGAAGGCCGTCGGCCGGCAGACCCTGGCCACGCTGGAAAGTGATCCGCAAAAGTTTGCGGTCATTTTATTTTCGCGTCCCTATAATGGCTTCGTTGAAGAGGCGCATATGGGAATTCCCCACAAATTTGCCTCCCGGGGCATTACGGTAATACCCCTTGATTTTCTTGACCTCGAAGAAGAGCACTCCAAGCGCCACATGTACTGGGGCATGGGAAAACGCATCATGAAGGCCGCCCGCCTTGTCGAGCGCCACCCGCAGCTTTTCGGCACCTACATCACCAACTTTTCCTGTGGTCCGGATTCGTTTATGGTCGGATACTTTCGAGACATCATGGGCCGCAAACCTTCTTTGACTCTGGAGCTCGACAGCCACACGGCAGACGCCGGTCTGGAAACCCGGGTGGAAGCCTTTCTCGATATTGTCCAGGCTTACCGCCATCTGGTGGCCCAAAATCAAATCGTCGCCAAAAAGAAAACGTTTATTGCGGCCCGAACAGCGCTCAACAACGGCCTGGCCAGTGTCATCACATCCAAGGGTGAAGTACTGCCAATGACCGATCCACGCGTGACCGTGCTGCTGCCGTCCATGGGCAAATACGGGGCAGAAGCGTTGGCTGCCGTACTGAGAGGATCCGGTTTAAATGCCAAAGCCCACCGGCCGTCCGATGAGGCGGTCTTAAAACTGGGCCGTGCCAATACGACTTGCAAAGAATGCTTGCCGCTGATTCTTACCACCGGAACCTTGCTCAGCTATATTAACAACGGCAAGCGGGATGACGAAGTTCTGGTGTATTTCTTTGCCACCGGCTCGGGACCCTGCCGCTTCGGTCAGTACTATATTTTTATGGAAGACCTGGTCAAACGGCTTGAGATACCGGATGTGGCCCTGTTTGCCCTGTCATCCGAGAACTCCTATGTCGGCATGGGCGAGGATTTTGAACGCCGCGGATGGTGGGGGATTATCGTATCCGACGTTATTGAAGACATTCGTTCCATGCTGTTAACCAATGCCAAAGATCCCGAAGCTGCAATGGCGGTGCTGGAACAGGAATGGCATAAAATATTAAAAGAAATAGAAAGCGGGGACTATGATCGCCTGGAGCATCAACTCACCCAAACCGCCGACCGTTTTCGCAGTCTGGCCTTGAGGCGACCTCCGCAAAGCGTGCCGGTCATAACCCTGGCCGGAGAAATTTTCGTCAGACGGGATGCCTTATCCCGGCAGTATTTGACGGAACGACTGGCAAAAATGGGGTTTGCCACGGTGTGTTCGCCTGTCGCCGAATGGGTCCTTTACTGCAACTACATGGTGGATGAAGGTCTCAACCCCGAGGACATGTCCATCATGGAGAAAGTAAAACTTAAAATCCGCAACAAATTTCAGGCCCGTTACGAAAAACGGATCAAATCCATCCTGTCGACTTCAGGACTGGTGCAGGCGGAGCCTCTCGACATGAATACCATCATTGACAACGCATCACCGTATATTTCCAGGGATCTTCCCGGAGAAGCCATCCTGACTATTGGCAGTTCCTTAACTGAAGTCGTATCCCATTCATGTGGCGTCATTGCTATTGGCCCCTTCGGGTGCATGCCCAACAGACTGTCGGAAGCCATCTTAAACGAAACCATGAACAGTAAAGACAAAATGGCGACAGAGCCGGAAAATAAACTGCTTCGCAGCGTACTGGCCGATATCGATGAACTGCCGTTTCTGGCCATTGAAAGTGACGGCTCCCCGTTTCCGCAACTGATCAATGCCAAGCTGGAAACCTTTTGTCTGCGGGCGGAACGGCTCCATCAACGCATCTTGACGGCACAAAAAAATTGAATATTCAATAGTCAATTCCGGCTTGGCTAAATTTGGGGGGGGGTAATATGTTGAAATCTAACAAAAAAGTCATTTGGGGCTGGGTAATGTATGACTGGGCGAATTCCGCCTTCGCCACCACGGTCATGGCCGGGTTTTTTCCGATCTTTTTCAAACAGTACTGGAGTTACGGGGCCGACGTCAACG
>JAFDDW010000316.1 GCA_019310665.1 Deltaproteobacteria bacterium | reverse complement strand
CCTGGATTTCACTAAACGGCGGTTACAGCGGGTATGCGGTAAACGGAACTCCGGCAGATTGCATTAAACTGAGTTTTGCGGAAATTCTTTCTGAAAAACCTGATGTGGTGATCGCCGGAATCAATGCCGGTGCCAATGTCGGCGCAAACTTGAACTATTCCGGCACGGTTGCGGCGGCCAAAGAGGCGGCTTTGTGCGGCACGATCGGAATTGCGGTATCCATCGAGGGCCCGGAAGTGGATTATTACGATGATGCCGCTCTTTTTATTTCCCAACTATGCGAAACGGTATACGAGAAGGGGCTGCCTTTCGGAACGTTTCTGAATGTCAATTTTCCCAACCGCCCTCTGAATGAAATTGCCGGTGTCCAGATCAGCCGGCAAGCGGTTGAAGTGCTGTCCGAATATGTTGAAAAACGAAAGGATCCCCGCAACCGGACTTACTACTGGCAGGGCCGGGATATGCAGTCGTTCAAGGATGACCTCGGAATCGATGGGGCGGTGCTTAATCAGCGTTTTATTTCAATTACTCCGGTTAAATGTGATATGACGGATTACCATATGCTGGAGGATCTCGAAAGCTGGGATCTTGGGAAAACGGTGAGGGAGAGTAGGCGTGATAACGAAAATTAAGGTTTCAGGTGTCGCGTTGCGAGTTACGGGTTGCGGGTTACGCGTTGCGGAATGTCTGATTTTCATAATTTCCGCATTCCGCATTCCGAATTCCACATTCATTGACACCTGACACCTGACACCCACAAACCAGAAAATCGATTTTATTTTAAAGATATCTATTTACAAAGGAAGTAGTTGAAAGAAAGGTCCAAACCAATGTTTATCACCCTGGAAGGCATCGAGGGCTGCGGTAAGACGACCCAGATAAATCATCTAAGCCGATTTTTCGAAAACCGGGGACAATCCTGCGTGGTGACCCGCGAGCCTGGTGGTACCGCGATCGGCAAGGAGATCAGATCCATATTACTGAATCCGGCAAGCAAGGGTATGGTGGCCAAGGCGGAATTGCTACTTTACATGGCCGACCGGGCACAGCATATCGCCGCTGTGGTAAATCCCTGTCTGGCTGAGGGAAAAGTTGTATTGTGCGACCGCTATTTTGATGCCACCGTGGTTTATCAGGGTTTTGCCCGGGGACTTGATACCCGCTTTATTTATGAATTGCACCGGCTTGTGATGGACGATTTAAAGCCGGATGTGACCCTATTGCTGGATCTTCCACCCCGGATCGGACTTAAGCGGGCCTGGAAACAGCTTGAGGACGGAACCCGCAACGGCATCGAGAGCCGGTTTGAAGAAGAAACCCTCAGTTTTCACGAAAAAGTCCGGGCCGGCTATCTGGAACTTGCCCGCCTGGAACCGGAGCGGTTCAGGACCATTGATGCATCCGGGGATGAAGAGCAGGTGCAGAAAGATATCAGGGAGGCGCTGACGCAATATTTAAAGTAGCCGACCGTGACCAAGACAAAATCTAAATTTGTTTTTCTAAAAGTGAGTGCACCCGGAATAATATTGCGCTCGTGTTGCGCGTTCCGCGTTACGGGTTCCGGGGTTTAAATAGGATGTTATCCTTATTACAACTCGCAACACGCAACTCGTAACCCGCAACATTAAATTTCAACCGAATTTATTATTGAATACCAAAATCGACGGCAACTTGTAGATATAATATTATTGAGCCACTATGACTGACACGATCCTGGATACCATCGGCAACACACCGCTGGTTGAAATCAAAAAGCTTAACTCCAATCCCGGGGTTAGAGTATTGGCCAAACTTGAATACTTTAATCCGGGTGGATCCACAAAGGACAGACCGGCCCTGTATATGATCGAGGCCGCAGAAAAATCCGGTGAACTGACCCGGGACAAAACGGTGATTGAAGCCACCAGCGGCAACACCGGGATCGGTCTGGCGCTGGTTTGCGGGGTGAAAGGCTACCGGCTTATGCTGACAATGTCTGAAGCGGTCAGTGTTGAACGGCGGAAAATTTTAAAAGCCCGTGGTGCAGAAATTCTTCTGACCCCCGGACATTTGGGAACCGATGGGGCCATCGAAGAGGCTTATCGCCTGGCCCGGGAAGACCCCGGGCGTTATTTTGTCGTTGACCAGTTCAACAACGAAGCCAACTGGAAATCGCATTATCACGGAACTGCCCAGGAAATCTGGCAGCAGACCGACGGCAGCGTTACAACCCTGGTTGCCTGCCTGGGTACCACCGGCACCCTGATGGGCGCTTCCAGGAAATTAAAGCAGCTTAATCCCGCCATTCAAATCGTCGGAGTGGAACCTTATCTGGGGCACAAGATCCAGGGACTAAAGAATATGAAGGAAGCCTACTGTCCCGAGATTTTTGAAAAGCAGCGTCTGGACAAAAAGGTGAACCTTGACGACGAAGAGGCATTTGAAATGGCCAGGCGCCTTGCAAAAACAGAAGGATTGCTGGTGGGTATGAGCAGTGGGGCCGCCATGGCCGTGGCCTTAAAAGAGGCGCATGAACTCTCCGAGGGCACGGTGGTAGTGATATTGCCGGATGGTGGTGAACGTTACCTGAGCACGTCTCTTTTTGCCGTTGCCGACGACAGCGGCCTGAAACTTTTCAATACCCTGAGCAAACGCAAAGAGCCGTTTACGCCTGTCCGGCCTGAAAACGTATCGGTCTACTCCTATGGACCTACGGCCCATGCCAGGATGCATATCGGTGAAATGCGTCGCTATGTATTCGCCGATCAACTCTGCCGCTATTTGCGATACAGGGGGTTTGCGGTTCATCACATTGTGAACATCGCCGATCTGGATGATAAAACCATCCAGGGATCGGAGCAAGCCGGCATGGATTTGGCGCCCTTTGCCCAGGGCCACATGGATTCATTTATCCGTGATCTTGCAATTCTCGGAGTTCAAGCTGCTGAAAAATATCCTAAAGCCAGCGAACATGTCGAAGATATGGTGGCGCTTGCTCAAAAGCTGGTGAACAAAGGCCTGGCTTACGAAAAGCTTCGTTCCCTGTATTTTGATATTTCGAGATTCTCTGACTATGGTCAACTATCCGGTATAGATATAAACAAGATAAAGCTTGGCGCCACCGTAGATCTTGATGAATATGAGAAACAAAATCCCAGAGATTTCACGCTTTTTAAGAGGTCAAAGTTATCGGAACTAAAAAGAGGAATTTTCACCAAGACCCATTGGGGCAGCGTTCGTCCATCCTGGCACATACAATGTGCCGCCATGTCGATGAAATATCTCGGTGACAATTACGACATATACGCCAGTAGCCGGGAACTGGTATTTCCCCATCATGAAAATGTAAATGCCATAGCTGCTGCCATCACCGGAAAATCTCTGGCCCGGTTCTGGATGCACTGCGATCGCATTCTGATTGACGGTAGAAAAGTGGATGAGAATGATTCTGCGTATACCCTGGATGATCTTGCCGGCATGGGGTATTCCGGCAGGCTGATTCGATACTGGCTGTTTTCAACGCATTACCGCAAGCCGATTACGTTTTCCGAAGACCGGCTGAAATACGCCCGCCGTTCATTAAAACGCATCGACCAATTTTTCAGTACCATGCGCAATGTTGGGGAGGGACGATCATATGAAGATCTCGATCAATTGCTCTATGATATTAAGCATGGATTTATTACCGCCATGGATGATGATCTGAATATATCGGCTGCCTTGGCTTCATTGTTCAGCAATATAAAGAAAATAAATATTTTGGTTCTGGAAAGAAAAATTGCGGTGGCGGACGCATCCAGGATTCTGGCTGCATTTCGCAAAATTGATGCCGTACTCGGCTTTTTGGAACGCGGCCGGCAGGACGATGACAGCGAAGTTCATAAACTCATTGAAACCAGAAATCAGGCAAGGTTGGCTCAGAACTGGGCCCTTGCCGACCGAATTCGGGATCAACTGGAGGCACGGGGAATTCTCGTGCAAGACACCAGGATTAGTTGATGAGTTGATTAGTTGCATAGTTGATTGGTTGATTAGGTGAGGTGTCAGGCTCAAGTAGGTTTCAGGTGTCAGGTTTCAGGAACGGCGCGAATCAGTAAGGCCGGCCTCTGT
>JAFDDW010000315.1 GCA_019310665.1 Deltaproteobacteria bacterium | reverse complement strand
CCGCACACAGGTATGAAGATCCAGCTTTTGACGAATCGCAACGTTGAGGCTTCTAATGCCCTTGCCCACCGGGGTGGTCATGGGGCCTTTGATGGCGACAACGTGGGTCTCAATTTTTGCCAGTGTCTCGTCGGGAAGCCCGGTGCCCGTTGTTCGAAAACTCTTTTCCCCGGCCAATACCTCGAGCCAGTCGATCCGTCGCTTGCCGCTGAATGCTTTTTGAACGGCTGCGTCCATTACCAGGCGGGCGGCCCGCCATATATCGGGTCCGATGCCATCGCCTTCGATAAAGGGGATGATCGGATGGTCAGGCACTATCAGCGTCCCGTCTGTGCGTTTAGCTATTCGTTGTTTTTCTGCCATTGCTCATCTCCCTTTGCCGATAAAAGTAGGGCAGCCCACCGTGGCTGCCTGGTTAGGTCGGCACGGTGGCCGACCCTACGAGCCGTGGTGCATGATCCATGAACGCACGGCGGCCGACCCTACGGTTGGGCCGCGAGCACCTCAGCAACCAACGGCCAGAGACCAGCAACCAGCGGCCAGAGACCAGTAACCAGTATCCAGTATCGAATATCCAGCATCGAGTATCCAGCATCGAGTATCCAGCAACCAGTATCGAGCATCCAGTCTATTCCCTTAACATTTTCCGCAATACATACGGCAATATCCCGCCATTTTTGAAATAAGCGACGTCGACTTCGGTGTCCAGGCGGGCGACGGTCTCAAAGTTTATCTCATGACCGTCTTCTTTAACGGCTTTTACCTGGAGAATTTTGCGCGGTGCTATATCTTCGATGCCGCTGATGTAAAATGTTTCGGTGCCATCCAGTCCCAGACTTTCCCAGCCGTCGCCCTCTTTAAACACCAGCGGCAGAGCTCCCATGCCCACAAGATTGCTGCGGTGAATCCGTTCGTAGGATTGGGTGATGACCGCCTTGATGCCAAGCAGGCTGGTCCCTTTGGCGGCCCAATCCCTGGAGGACCCGGTGCCGTACTCTTTGCCGCCCAAAACAACCAGCGGTATGTTTTGGGCCTGGTATTCGACAGCGGCATCATAGACGAACATTTCACTGCCTTCCGGATGTTTGATGGTATAGCTGCCTTCCTTTTGTCCCACCATTCTGTTTTTTATCCTGATGTTGCCGAAGGTCCCGCGCATCATAACATCATGGTTGCCCCTTCTGGAGCCATAGGAGTTGAAATCCTGCGGGGCCACCTTTTTAGCGATCAGGTATTTTCCCGCCGGATAGGTTTCCGGAATGGCACCGGCCGGTGATATGTGGTCGGTGGTGACCGAGTCACCCACAAGGAGCAACGCTTTGGCATCGTTGACATTTTGCGGTTGGGTTGCCTGGAGGGAAAATCCTTCAAAATAGGGCGGCTTTTTAATGTAAGTGGATGTTTCATCCCAATCAAAGGTGGTGCTTTCCGACACAGTTAGTTTTTGCCAGAATTCGTCACCGTCAAATATCTGCTCATATTCTGATTTAAAAAACTGCGGTTTGACATGCTGCCGGACAAGGTCTTCGATTTCCTGGTCACTCGGCCAGATATCTTTAAGGTACACCGGTTCATCGTTGGGGCCCATGGCAACGGGCTCGCTTGCCAGATCAATATCAATTCTGCCGGCCAGGGCGAAGGCGACCACCAGCATGGGGGATGCCAGAAAATTGGCCTTCACCCGCTGATGGATACGGGCCTCGAAATTGCGATTTCCGGAAAGCACAGCCGCGACGGTCAGGTTATTTTTCAGGATGATGTTGTCGATTTCCGCTGGAAGCGGCCCGCTGTTGCCGATACATGTGGTGCATCCAAAGGCAGCCAGATGAAATCCCAATCTTTCGAGGTAGGGCAAAAGTTCGGCATCTTTGAGATAATCGATGACGACTTTTGAACCGGGTGCCAGGGACGTCTTTACAAAGGCCGGCACCTTGAGGCCTTTTTCAACCGCTTTTTTGGCGACCAGCGCGGCACCCAGCAGGACAAACGGATTCGATGTATTGGTGCAGGAAGTGATGGCGGCGATCACGATGCTGCCGTCGCATAGTTTAATTTGTTCGCCATTGTAAACCAGTTCACATACCTTCTTTTTGGGGGAACAGTCTTCCTGTCTCGTGGTGCGGGTGCCGGATTCGTCATGGTACTTGGAAATATGGGCGACATCGGTATTTCTCTCATATTCGCATCCGAGGATGGTGGCAAAGCTGCTTTTTAAATCGGTGAGGCTGATTCTATCCTGGGGTCTGGCCGGTCCGGCCACCGATGGGACCACCTGGGCCAGATCCATTTCAAGCACTTCGGTATATTCGGGGTCCTGGCTGCCGGCGTAAAAAAGACCCATGGCTTTGGTGCAGCTTTCGACTATTTCAGCCTGCTGTTCCCGGCTGGTCATCACCAGATATTCGATGGTTTTCTCATCTACCGGGAAAAATCCCAGGGTGGCACCGTATTCGGGCGTCATGTTGGAGATCGTGGCCCGGTCGGGAAGGGTCAGGTTTTTCATCCCGGGTCCGAAGTATTCGACAAATTTTTCAACCACCCCATGGTTTCTAAGCATTTCAGTGACGGCCAGCACCAGATCAGTGGCCGTTACACCTTCCTGTAATTCACCCACCATTTTGACGCCGATGACTTCGGGAATCGACATGGAATAGGGTTGCCCGAGCATGACTGCTTCGGCTTCGATGCCGCCGACACCCCAGCCCATGACACCGATGCCGTTGATCATGGTGGTGTGGGAATCGGTGCCGATCAGCGTATCCGGGTACGCAACCTGGCGATTGCCATTTTTTTCGGTGATGACGACCCGCCCCAGATACTCGAGGTTAACCTGATGGCAAATTCCGGAATTGGGAGGTATCACCCTGAAGTTATTAAAACTTTTCTGGGCCCATTTAAGCAGTTCGTAGCGTTCGGAGTTGCGTTCATATTCCTTGGCCACGTTCTTGGTGAGAGCATCCGGTTGACCGAAATAATCGACTTGCACGGAATGGTCGACGATTAAATCGACCGGCACCAGGGGATTGATTTTTGTGGGATCTCCGCCGAGATCTTTGACTGCATCGCGCATGGCCGCCAGATCAACCACCGCTGGGACCCCTGTAAAATCCTGCATCAGGACGCGGGCGGGGTGGTAGGGAATTTCCTGGGGCGCGGTGTAATGCTTTTTCCACCGGGCGATATTTAGAAGATCTTCTTCTCTGACAGTTTGTCCATCCAATTTGCGGAGCAGGTTTTCTACAAGAATTTTAATTGTATACGGCAGTTTCGTAATGGTTGCGATGCCTTTTTCCTGGAGACCGTTAATATCATAGTAGTGATAGTCCTTTCCTCGGACCGAAATCTTTTTCATATATTCTGAATTTTCCATGGATGCTCCTTACAGCCCGACTGGGTAAAAACCATTTAACATTCTGTTCAGCTTTCTACTCTGAATGCTTCAATTTGATGGACGAATTTAACCCACACCGAACCGTAGTGATCTTCAGCCACTACACGGCATGGGAATCCGTGTTTGCGCGGCAGAACCTGCCCGTTCACCTCATAGGCCAAAAATATTTTGTTGGCGGCAACTTCTGCCATCGGGAATCGTTCCGTCTTTTCATAGCGCCCCGGGGGCCCGCGAAAGGTGACATGGGTAATCCCGGATTCGGCCTCTGCCAGCTTGAACAACTCAGTTACGGAGATGCCTTTCCACCTTCCGTGATTAGTAAAAAAGCCCGGACAAATCAAGAGGACATTCCTTTCAATGGACGGTAGTTCAAGGACCTGGTCGTAAGTTAACTTCAACGGTTTTTTGACCTCACCGGTTACCGTCAGCCGCCAGGTATCCAGATCTGTTTTGTGATCCGTCAGCCCCATGGTCTCAAATTGCTTCAGAGGAATTACTTCCAGATTGCTTGTATCCAGATCGGCGGGGTTCTTCTCGACCAGGCTGGTCATTTTGGTGCCTTTGGGAAGGATGATTCGCTTTGATTGGGCGTATGCCCTGCGGATAAGAGAGACGGCCGGGTTCCAGAAAAATATCATGCCGGCTGTCAGGCGGAAAATGATATTGATAAAAGACCTGCGTGGGTTCATCAGGGACCTGACTTCATAA
>JAFDDW010000314.1 GCA_019310665.1 Deltaproteobacteria bacterium | reverse complement strand
CCTCGCGTAATTCCTCGGCCTGTTGCCGAATATTATGAGCATAAGCGGTTTTGGAAATTTCAAATGCTTCCTTGAAGTCTATGACAGTCACAACCCTGTGGCCAACACGCAGCAGAACTTCATTGCCATAATCAGAGGCCTTCTGCTCGCATCCTGGCAATTGGAAAAAAAGAAGCAGCAGCCCGGCCAGGTTAATTGCTCTAAACAGGATTTTCATCATCTCAATTAGTATCTTAATTGTTATTTTTTTTCATTTTGTGGCAAAATCTTTTTGTGTAACAATCAAGTTATCCAAAAGAATGCCTAAAAACAAAAATGCCTAAAGTGCCTAAAGTGCGCTAAAATGCCTAAAATTGAGGTCCGCCTCCGGCGGATCAATTGTATTTTTAAAAAAAACAAGAAATTCTTTTATATTCATTTACTGATTTCTGGTGTTCATGCTGAAAATACCAGGCGTTTAAAATAAAGACAGAGCGAAGCGACACCATAATTTTAGGCATTTTAGGCACTTTAGTGCACTTTAGGCATTTCTTTTCTCAAGGCATTTTCCGGTTTATCCGTGTTAGGGTCACACTGATGTGAATACAATATCTGCATAAATGCATACCCCTAAACCATTAATTGTTAACACGTTGCGCAATTTCTTTCAAGAGGTTTTTAGCCTGAGCCAGCTGGCTGTTCAATCTGCGCGAAACCAATTTCGTTTTAAGCACGTGTTCCGGTGATAGGTTAAAGTTATTCGGCGTAGCCACTATCATATCCACCAGGGCGGCGGGGTTGCGCTGATGGGATTCCGAAAAATATAGGATTAAATTCTGGCCCACTAGATCAAGTCGGGAAACACCGGCTTTTTTAGCCAACACTTTCAGCATGATTTTTAATAACAGATTGGCCGCCTCTTCCGGCAGCGGACCGAAGCGATCGAGTAGCTCGGCTTTAAAATCTGCTAATTGTTGAAGCTCCGTCATCTTCGCAAGTCGACGATAGGCCGACATACGTTGATCGATGTCCGGTATATAAGATTCCGCTAAAAATGTCGACAAGCCCACGTTTATTTCCGGCTCCAGAGGCTCCAGGGTCTTTTCTCCCTTTAATTCGCCGACCGCATTTTCCATCAATTTTAAAAACATGTCGTAGCCAACGGCGGCGATATGTCCGGACTGTGAAGCACCCAGAATAGTTCCCCCTCCCCGGATCTTTAAATCACTCATAGCGATTTGAAAGCCTGCCCCCAGATCACTATGTTCCATTAATACTTTCAGCCTTTTTTGGGCATCCTTGCCCAACAGGCTTTCATGTGGAATAAGCAGGTAGGCATAGGCCTGTTCATCGGCGCGTCCAACACGACCGCGCAACTGATACATCTGCGACAGTCCGAATCGATCTGCCCGGTTGACGATGATCGTGTTGGCAGATGCGATATCAAGGCCGGATTCAATAATAGTGGTACAAACCAACATGTCAATTTCTTTGTTCATAAACAAAAACATAACCTGTTCCAGCTCAGCCTCATCCATTCGCCCGTGGGCAGTTGCCAGGCGGACTTCGGGCACCAGCCGCTGTAATTTGCCGGCGACTCTGTCAATGCTCTGGATATTGTTGTGAACAAAGAAAATTTGTCCCTGACGTCTCAATTCCTTGTTGATGGCATCGGCGATAACCGCATCATCAAATTCTAAGATATAAGTCATAATCGATTTGCGAAATTCAGGCGGTGTCGAAATGATGCTGATGTCACGAACCCCCACCAGAGATAAATGCAGGGTTCGGGGGATGGGCGTCGCCGTTAAAGCCAGCACGTCCACCGTGCTTCTGAATTTCTTGAGCTTCTCTTTGTGTTTGACGCCAAAGCGTTGCTCCTCATCCAATATCAAAAGACCTAAATCGTTAAATTTGACATCCTTTTGCACCAGCCGATGGGTGCCGATGACGATATCGATCTTGCCTGCTTTGAGGTCATCAATAATCGCACGCTGCACGCGCGGGGAACGGAAGCGACTTAAACAGGCAACATTGACCGGATAGCGCTTGAAGCGTTTGCGAAAGGTTTCGTAATGCTGTTCGGCAAGAATGGTGGTCGGAACCAGCATGGCAGCCTGCTTGCCGTCATTTACGGCCAGAAAAGATGCCCGCAGGGCAACCTCGGTCTTGCCATAGCCGACATCACCGCACACCAGCCGGTCCATCGGGGTCGGTTTCTGCATATCCTCAATGACATCCTCTATGGCTTTGAGCTGATCGGTAGTTTCTTCGTAGGCGAATCCGGCTTCAAAATCTCTGACATAATTATCAGCCGGAGAAAAAGAATAACCTTTTTCCACCTTTCGCCGGGCATAAAGCTTGAGGAGTTCCCCGGCTATTTTTTCCGCCGATTTTTTTATTCGTGATTTCACCCGATCCCAGGATTTGCCGCCCAGGGTGTCCAGGACCGGTACGATGCCTTCCACACCCATGTATTTCTGCACCACACTCATGCGATCAACCGGCAGATAGAGTTTATCTCCTCCCTTGTAGATGATGATCAGAAAATCGTTGGTGAACCCGTCGATGTTCATTTTTACCAGATCGCCATACTGTCCAATTCCGTGATCGTTGTGAACAATGAGATCATCTTTTTTCAGTTCCTGAAGATCGAGCATCTGAGTGCGCGGTCTTGTTTGGGTGCGTTTCCGGCGCTGATGTCGAACACCGAAAATCTCATCATCAGTTATCAGGGCAAGATATTCTGCCGGCCACACAAACCCGCTGGAAACCTGTCCGATGCAAATGTAAAGCTGACCCGAATTGCTTTTAATTTCTGTAAATCCATTCACGGCCGTCAACTGAACACCATAGGGAACAAGTAGAGAATTGAGTCTGTCAGCCTGGGATCGATTCCGGCAAGTAAGGATGGTCGCGTATCCGGATTGTTGTTTGTCCCGCAACCATTCAACCAGCGGTCGCAGGAGCTGCTCTTTTTCCCGATAATTTTTCAGAGCCATACTCAGGTCGGTATTATTTTCAACCCCCCCATGGAACTGGTAGGGCGGGACCTGGTGGTGATCGTTGCTTTTTAAAATATCGAGCATCTTAAAATTCAGCGGCTTTCTTTCTGATATAGCCGCCACCGCCTGAGACCATTTCAAGTATAGCTGTTGGGGTTCTACACAAAGTTTTTTTTCATCCCGGGAAGAATTATAATTGCTGATTATGCGTTCTTCTGTTTCCAGGACAACTTTTTCCAGTTCATCGGGATTGACGGTAACAATCAGAGATTGTTCCGGAATATAGTCAAACAAGGTGTCGAGATGGGGGTAGAATAAAGATATCAGGCTTTCGAGCCCGGGCACATCCCCCTCGTGTCTGATGGTATCAATAATTTTTCTGGCATGGGATTGCGGAACATCCAGCTCATTCGCTAAAGCTCTTATCCTACTGATAATATGTGGAATAAAGTTTTTATTCAGTATTAATTCCCTGGCAGGCAGTATGACGGCTTCATCGATGTCTTTGATTTTGCGTTGATTGGAGGCCGAAAAAAATCTCAAGGATTCGACCAGATCTCCAAAAAACTCAATTCTTAGAGGGCTATCGTATAAAGGCGAAAAAACATCGATAATGCCTCCTCGAACACTAAAATCACCAAATTCTTCAACCACAGCAGTCTTTGAATAACCGCCGATCAGTAACTTGGAAATCAAGTCATCGCGATCAATCTCCTCTCCCGCAATTACAAGTTCGGCATAGCGGCCAATTTCCTGCCGGGGTATGAGTTTTTGCAACAATGCATCAACCGTTGTCACTACAATTGAAGGGGTTGAGGCTTCCATCAATTGGTGAAGAACACGGATTCGATGACCGGCCGTTTCATTATGATAGGGAAGAAATTTAAACGGTAATATATTGTACGGCGGAAAAAACAGGATAGGAACTTCATGTTTATCGGTAAAAAACCGCAGGTCTTCTATCAGACGTTCTGCTTCTCTGACAGAAGATACGACCACCAGGCTGGGTAGTCTGTGTTGCAGATAAAGCTTTGATATCAGAAGGGCTTTTTCAGAGCCTGCAAGGCCGACACAATCGACAGCACGATCCCTTTCCGGAAGTCGATCAAAAAGGTTT
>JAFDDW010000313.1 GCA_019310665.1 Deltaproteobacteria bacterium | reverse complement strand
CGAGGAATACGATTCCTGGACGCGCAATATCATCAAGGAAATTCAGGCCAAATACGGGATCCCGGTGGACGGTTTCGTGGGTCCACTGACGAAAATTATTCTCTATCGAGAAAAAAAATCCTTTGAAATGCCGTACTTGACCCGCTAACCGTTCTGAGACATATGGAGCTAATTCAAGGTTTATTTTGTGAATGGAATAATGGAAAAAACAAGTCAGTTGCGAGGGATTATATAATTGAGCTCCATCCTCAAAGCCTTAAAAAGAATAGAAGGGGAATCACCGCCGCAACAATCGTTTCCCTCTTTGCCTGGCTCAGTGGACCCGAAACCGGCCGTTAGTTCTAAAGCCTGGAGGCGGTGGCTTTTTCGCAGGATCATAACGGTCAGTGGTTATTGTCGCTGCCGCAATCCTTATTTACCATCAGCGGCAGTTTATTGCAGCCAAATTGTTTTCGGCTGAATCCCCAGCCGCGAAACCGCAAAAGGAGGGATCACCCGGGGAAAAATCAAACATTTTCAAGGCTAAAATGCCCCGTACAAGTTCAAAGCAGATCAAAAGGAAACCGGGGCCAACACGGTTGGCAAAACACAGGGCCAAAACAGCTGCACCGGGTCAAAATACCAAAGTGTCCAGAGAAGATGTAAATCCTCAACGACCCGCGCTAGCTGTCGATCGGCAGCCTCCCAAAACAATGCCGGCCATCTTGAGCAAACAGCCGCAAAGCGGCATTACCGGCCATAAACCAGCCCGGAAGCAACCCTCCCGGCAAAAGTTTAGACCGTCAAAAAAATCCATCGCCGGCAAGCGCGCAGCGTCAACTAAATCTGCTGCCGGAGTTCAAAAACCCAGAAAAGCAAGATCCTATGCCAAACTGAACGATTCCAAGTTAAAGCTCCAAGCCCTGGCCTGGTCCAGCGATGCCGCCAGACGGATGGCCGTGATTAATGGCCGTATCGTCCGGGAAGGAGAATCGGTGGATGGTTATCAGATCGACCAAATCCGCCGGGAGGATGTGATTGTCAGTGACGGCAGACAATCCTGGAGCCTGGAGTTTGGATTAAAACAATAATGATGCTAAAAAAACTTCATATTTCCACACTGAGCCTGATTATCCTATTTGTGCTGGTCATTTCTGGAAAGATCCTTTTTGAAATAGATCCCTTGCAGCCCCTGGAATATAAAGTTTATGATTCTTTGTTAGGTCTGCGACAGCGAAAAGCTGCCACCCAGGTCATCGTTTTGGCCATAGATAATAAAAGCCTTCAATCCGTCGGCAGCTGGCCCTGGCCCCGCTCCTATATTGCAAACGTGGTCCGGCGGCTTACCGGTGACGGAACCCATACCATGGGGCTGTCACTTCTATACCCCTCCAGAGAAATAAACCCCGGTCTGGAAGAAATCAGGTTTATTAAGCAGAGCCTGCCCCAAAAACCTTCAAAAGTCGAACGGAAATCATTAAAAGAAATATCCGGCAATTTGACTGAAGCTTTAAAAAGGCTGGATCATGATCAGCAGTTAATTACGGCGATCCGTGCCGCACGCAGGGTCGTGTTACCGTTGCGATTCACCCTGGAAGACTCCCCAGGCAGTAAACCACCGCCGCTATCGGCCTGGTTGGGATTGAATTCCATGGATCCGAAATCCTATTCCAAAGATCAACCGGGTTTGAACCATGGCGATACACGCTATCGAGGTATTTTGAAAGCGCGGAACGTAACCGCCGGAGGCCTCATCCAGCCCTATGAAGAGCTGTCAAGAAAGGCCGGTGCCCTGGGGCATACCAACATCATGGCCGAAAGTGACGGAGTGGTTCGCAAAATGCCCTTGCTGATCAATTATCAGTCAAGGGATTTTCTTTCCTTTGCGTTGCAGGTTGCCAGAAAACATTCGGGTGTGCGTTTAAAAGACATAAAGACCGGCAGTACCGGACTCGATTTTAAACGGTTGTCCATACCAACCGAAAAAAATCACAGCATGTTTATCGATTTCAGCGGCCAAAAAGCCAATATTCGCCAAATATCGTTTCTGGATGTTATGTATGGGAAAATACCACCGGAGGATTTTAAAGGAAAGATCGTTCTGATTGGAGTTACGGCTGAAGGGATGGCTTCCCGGTTTAAAACTCCTTTAAATTCAAGTGTTTCCGAAATTGAAATAGAAGCTAATGTCGTCGAAAACATAGTCAACGGCCAATTTATTTCACGCCCTTCCTGGGTCTTTGCCCTGGAGATCCTGGCTTTATTGTATTTTGGATTCTTTCTGTTGTTTGTGATTCCCAGAGTCACCCCCCGTATCGGGATCCTGATCATGGGAATATTTTTAATCATCTGGCTCGGTGCCGGTGCGGTCCTGTTTGTCGCCAACGGAACCTGGTTGAAAATCCTGACGCCTGTTATTCTTTCGATCGTGGGCTTAATACTCACCAGCGGCATGCGGCGCATGGCTGAAAAACAGGATGAAAATGCTCAACTGAACAGAAGCCTGGGGCTGGCATTGCAGGGACAAGGCATGCTGGACATGGCCTTTGAAAAATTTTTAAAGTGCCCGATTGAAGATAAATCAGCTCAAAAACTGTTTTACAATCTGGGGTTGGACTTCGAACGCAAGCGGATGTTCAACAAGGCTCTGGCCGTCTACCGTCAGATTTTGCAGGGTGGGAAATATAAGGATGTCAAAGCAAGAATAAAAAAGCTGGTCTCCCTGGAAAATACCCTGGTAATGTCAGCCGGCTCCCCTAAAAAAGAAACCACTTTCCTCGCGCAAAACGGTACCACCCGACCGACCCTCGGCCGCTATGAAATTTTAAAAGAGCTGGGACAGGGAGCCATGGGCACGGTCTACCTCGGAAAAGATCCAAGCATCCAGCGCCAGGTTGCTATTAAAACCCTCCATTATGCGGAAATCGCCGTGGATGAATTGGCCGATGTCAAAGCACGTTTTTTCCGTGAGGCCGAAGCCGCCGGGAAGCTTTCCCATCCAAATATCGTAACCATTTACGATGTGGGTGAGGATCACGACATGGCCTATATCGCAATGGAATTGCTGGACGGCCAGGATCTGACCCATTGTTGCCAGAAAGGCCAGCTGCTGCCGCTTAAGCGGGTTATCAATATCATTTCAGCGATCGCGGAAGCTTTAGGCTATGCGCATGACCGGCAGGTTGTGCATCGTGATATCAAGCCGGCCAATATCATGCTCATGAAAAATGACCAGGTCAGGGTCGCCGATTTCGGTATTGCCCGGGTCATTTCTTCATCCAAAACCCATACCGGCGTCATATTTGGTACTCCCAATTACATGTCCCCCGAACAGATCGCCGGAAAGAAAGTGGACGGCCGGTCAGATCTTTTTTCTCTCGGGATTGTGTTCTATGAGATGCTGACAGGCAAAAAACCGTTTAGCGGTGATAGTATGACAGCCCTTCTGTATGCCGTCGCCAATACAGAGTACGTGCCGCTCGAGGAAATAGCACCTAAAACCCCTCCCTGCTGTGTCAAGATTATCGAGCGAATGCTGTCCAAGGGGGTCTCCAAGCGGTATCAATCCGCCTCCCAGGTTATCAAAGATATCGATCAGTGCCAGGAAACGTTGATCTGACCAACTTACAAAGCCATCAGAAAAAAAGGTAAAGATATAGTCACCGTCGGCAAGCACACCCTTTTTGTTACTATCCAGGAAGGCCGAAATGCCACCCAGGGTATTCCGGAAGCCACTATCAAGATTTCTCCCTAAAACCAGGCACATCCCCCTAAATCGGACAAGCCGGAATTGACATTCCAAAATTTTGATGTTGCTAGTCTGCAGGATCACGGCAATGCGAACAAAATTCGCCTAAATTCTAGCAGATAGTCAATTCGAACGATATTCCCCATGGTTGTCCGCTAGTACTAGGATTCCTCCGACTGCAACCGGAAGGACTGCGCAGACAATACCGGCTTCAGCATGTTTCACTTGAGTTACTAGCCAAAATATCGTATAATAGGCTAAAGCTAGCATGAAAGGAGGATTTTTTCATGAAAATGCATTCGATCGAAATTGATGATGGCGTCTGGCATCATTTGCAACAACATGCTGAGCCCTTTATCGATACGCCCAATTCGGTGCTAAGCAAACTTCTATTCGGTGAAAAAGAGAAAAAGGAAGAGACCGCTTCGGTTTTTTCGATACCGTCGGTCACCATTCAGGGGTTGCCCAAATCATTGGCACAAATCCTTGAAGTTATTTATGAAATGGAGGTCAATGGGTATGGCCGTACCGAGGCAACCAATCGCGTGGCAAAACAAAGAGGGACTGCCCCTCAAACCGTAACAGATAAATATTGCCGCCAGCTGGGTAGAAGGGCTCATGAAATCGATGAATTGTTAACCGAACCCGGATATAGTGGTTTTAGGGATCTTCTAGCAAGCAAGTATTCTGATCATCAAGCGATTATTGACATGTATTTTGACAGTATGATGTCCGATTCTGAAGACGCCGACTTCTTGGCA
>JAFDDW010000312.1 GCA_019310665.1 Deltaproteobacteria bacterium | reverse complement strand
CTATGTTTCCCCTTTTGTCGCCGATGAGAGCTGTCAGACGTGTCACCGGGGGCTGAACGACCGGAGAATTGAAATTGGCAGTGTCTTAGGGGTGTCTGAAATCATTTTCGAACTTAAAAATATACGCAATGCTTCCATACGACAGATCGTTGAAGTTACCTTGCTCATGATCGCAGGTCTGGTAACTTTAGGACTTATTTTGTTTTTTATCGTTAAAAAAGGAATACTTGATCCCAGGGGGATCGAATGATGAATGAATATTGTCGAATGACTAATGACTAATTGAGGTTCGCCTGCGGCGGATCAATTTTTATTAAAAAAGATAAAAAATGACTGAGCGACACGCGGCGCAAGCGCCTGCGCTGCGCGAGCGACATCCACAAATCTTCAATATTCATTATTCAATAGTAGCGCGGATCCCGGTGAGGAAATATATGATTAAAGGCCGATTCCATTGGGGGCTCATTGCTATCGTTGGGCTGCTGTTATTTTTCCGGGTAAATGTAACCGCGGAACAACTGCCAAAAGGGGACTGCAATGCTCCAAAACCGCTAACTGATTTAAGACATTGTGTTTTCTGGAACAAATCTAAACCGCTAACTGATTTAAGACATTGTGTTTTCTGGAACAAATCTTTTTCTGGAATTGATCTGCACGGCACTTTGCTGGATGGGGTGTCCTTACGCGGCACAAACTTGACTGGCTGTAATCTCGCGGGAGCCAGCCTGCGCCGGGCCGATCTGCGCTGGTCGGATTTTAGTAAATGTCAATTGCCTGACACGGATTTCAGCAATTCAAACCTGTTTCACACGACTTTTGATGGCGCCACCATGGACAGAGCAAAACTGAACAAGGCCTATATGTTCGGTTCCAGGTTAAACCACGTTCAGGCGAGACAAGCTGACTTTACAGACGCTTTTATGAAGGACCTTAATATTGCGAACAGCGATTTATCCGGCAGTAGCTTCAAACGTGGATATATGTTGCGTGCGGTGATTATTGGCAGCAACTTATCAGGTGCTGATCTGCAAAATGCCGATCTCACCGGAAGTGCTCTGGAAAATACTGATTTTACCAGGGCAAAACTCAACAGTGCCTCCTTTAGGGGGGTTACCCTTGATGAAACAATTTTTTCAGAAGCTAATCTGGATCAAGCTGATTTCACAGACGCTGTTATTGAAAATATGGATGAAACCTGGTTTCGACACGCAATTAATCTTCCAATACACCTGCAGAAAATGCTCAATCAGTAGAGCGTTTGTCTTTATACCGTTCCGATACAGTCAGTTTTTTGATACTTATTTAGGTTAATCATCTAATATGGCTCGGTCCAAATGCTCTAATAATTTTTTTGTTGCTAAGGGCCATTTTATGTGGCTGCTTTTTGACGATCAGCCTGTCAACACCAAAATGATTGAAACAGCTGTCCCAATTTCTCAATTCGCGACTGGTTGCCAACAGTACAATGCAAGCAAGCTTTCTGTCAGCACCGGCCAAAAGCACCTGGATGGCGCTACAGCGTTTAGCTGTTTCAAAACAAAGAAAGGGTAAGCATTATCGCGATGCTTTCCCCTTTTCAAACCGCTGCTCAATTATCAAGGCCGGTTTGATCAGCGCGGTGACAACCAACATGCCCACGGCCAGAATGCCCAGGGCAACACAAACCTCCACCCAGCTGGGTGCGTAATCAATTACTTCCCCCAAAGGTGAAGGAACCAGTCCCGGCACAATCAGCCCCATACCTTTTTCGATCCAGATTCCCACAAAAAGTAGAATACAGGCCGGAAAAAGCACTTTGGGGTTGTTCTTGCCCGGGTTCCAGATCAGCGTCAACGTGCCTAAAAGGTTCAGGCTGATCGCGGTCCAGATCCATGGGACCAGGGCAGAGGAACCTTTGAGACCGAAATAGAGATAGATGGCCGGCAGACTGTGATGGGTGGGCAGGTAGAATTCTTTGAAAATTTCCGAAAAAAGCATGATGAGATTAATGATGGCCGAAATGACAATGATCAGCCTCAGCTTGTTAAAAGTCTCTTTTTCGATTTTAAAAGTTGTGGCCGTATGTACAATTACCAGTACCACGGTTATCAAAGCCGGCCCGGCCGCAAACGCAGACGCTAAAAACCTGGGTCCCATCAAAGGATTGTTCCAAAACGGCCTGGCAGGCAGTCCCTGATACAAAAAAGCCGTTACCAGGTGAATTGAAAAGGCCCAGAAGATTGAGAGAAAAACAAAGGGGCGGTATTTTCTTTCATCGGGTTCACGATTGTTATATTGACAATAAAGGATATAGGCCGGCACCAGCAGATTAAGGGCCAGATATCCGTTCAGTACGATGATGTCCCAGGTGAGCAGCGATGAAGGCCAGTTAAAAATGCCGATGCCCGGTATCAAATGCCACAGTTTCAAGGGACCTCCGAGATCGGCCGTGATAAACAGCAGGCACATCACCAGTGCGCCGTTGGCCACGCCCTCTCCGATGATCACCACCTTGTGCAGATCCCTATCCTTGAACATATAAGCAGGTAAAATCAACATAACGGCCGCCGCCGCCACCCCCACCAAAAAGGTAAAATTGCCGATATAGAATCCCCAGCTGACAATATCGGACATGTTGGTGGCCGAAAGGCCTAAGTTCGTTTGAACGGAATAGGCGTAAATCCCCAGCATCACCATAGCGGCCAGTCCACAAAGATATAGCTGATACCCGATCCCGCCGGTAAGATTCCAGCGGATGACATCGGTAACAAACGATATAATTCCCTTTTTATGGGAATTTTCCACTACCACATTTTCTTGGGTCGTTTCCATAGGGCCTCTGCGAATTTAATCAATAAAATACCAGAACTTCGGATCCGTTCCCAGATCCTCCTTAAACCGGAAAACTTTTTTGTGCTTCAAGACAAACCGGATTTCACTTTTGGGATCGAGAAGATTTCCGAATACCCTCGAACCGGTGGGGCAGGCTTCAACGCAGGCGGGCAGACGGCCTTCTCTGCTTCTTTGCACACAAAAGGTGCATTTTTCCATCTGGCCTTTGGCACGCATGCGGTTCCCCAGATAGTGCTGCTTTTTGGTCATTTCTTCTTTGGGTACAACCGGATCGTTCCAGTTGAAGCGACGCCCGTAATAGGGGCAGGCTGCCATACAATACCTGCAGCCGATGCACCAGTCATAGTCCACGACGACAATTCCGTCCGGTTCTTTCCAGGTGGCTTTTGTAGGGCAGGCCTTGATACACGGGGCGCTTTCACAGTGAAAACACTGGACCCCCATATAGAAATGATCCTCGACCGGAACCTGGTGGAAGTATTTGCCGTCGCCGGCCTCCGGGCTCATTTGCCCGTGTTCCATTTCAAAAATACGGATATATTGGGTATTGGACTTGCGGTCGAGGTTGTTTTCCTTTACACAGGCTGCCACACATTCCATGAAACCTTCACAGCGGGTAACATTGAAGGCATAGCCGAATAAGACGCCTTCGATGGGCTCTTTGGTGCTCATCTGAACATCGACCTTGTTTCTGATTTTCGCCAGACGCTCCAGGCGCCGGACGGTCTGCTCTTTTTCCTCCTGGGTCATCAGACGATAGTTTTTCTTGAAGTATTCCTTGAACCGTAAGGAACGTTCTTCTTTAGAGCCAAACATGTCGGTACCGCAACCCGTGAGCATGGCAGCGCCGCCCATGGCGGCCACCCTGGCGGCGCCTTTGAGGAATTCCCTTCGCCCGCATTGTTTACCCTGGGGTTGGTAGTCTGCTTTTTGCTTCTGACAATCGCTATTTTTCAGCGGATCCATGCTAGTTCCCTATTTTATAAATGGCGGTGAGTATGTTACCGGCCAACGTTTTTCAAAGCGCGGCGAGTGCGGATTATGACAGGAGGCGCAATTTGTGACGACCCGCTGCCCGGCCCAGTAAGATAAGCGCTTGCCGTGCGCTCCACCCACCCAGTCTTTTTTCTGTCTGAAATGGCATTGACCGCACATCTGGTAGCTGTGATCCATATCTATTTTGGTCCCTGCTTCGGTTACCAGGAAATCACGCTCCTCCTTGTTATGGCAGGTATAACAGGACAGCGGTTTATCCGGGCTGCCATGGTTCAACCTGATATCACCATGGGCTATCTCGGCTGCCTTGGCCACACTGACCGGTTTGTTGTTATGGCACTGACTGCATTTAAAGCGTTGCATCTTTTCCTTGCGGGTTTCTGTCCAGAAACGCCCCTCATGATATGGGGCCCGTACCAGAACGGTATCCTTTGGCAGCGCGATAACTGTGTCGAGGTTCTTTTCATTATCAAACGGTGCATTGGCGTTTTTATAAATCTGGATTACGCCGCCCTGCTCAGAGTATGCTGTCCATCCTGAAAACATAATGAGCAGTAAGGAGAATATCCCCCAAAGGCACTTTTTTTGCGTTGGTGTCTTCATAAGGTTCCTAATAAGTCTTTAAATCAGGTTTAGTATCAATCATTTCACAATACCTGTTTTTCTCGATCGATCCGGTTGGAGCAAATAAATTCGAATATCGAATACCGAAATTGGAAACAAATTCGAATTTTACAATCAAACTTCAGCACTATAACTAAAATCAATATCGACTCTGGTTTAACAAATTACTTATTTACGACTAAACAATCCGGCATTTGTTTCCGGTACGTGACATTGTCGGCAATTGCCCCGCGAAGGGTGCTCCAC
>JAFDDW010000311.1 GCA_019310665.1 Deltaproteobacteria bacterium | reverse complement strand
TGGTAATGGGTGCCCAGCTCCCGTAAAGGCAGATAAAAGTCCGGTGCCAGCAAAAGAATAAATAATCCGACTGACAAATCCAGCGGCTTTCCATAAAACCCGAAAGAAAAATAGCCCAGATAGCTCATCGCCAGGTAAACCGCCACCAGGGCAATCGAGATGGAGCTGAAAAATTCCAGCACAGCCGATGATAAAAATGCCACCCGCAGGACCCCCATCGTCCGCAACCGATATCTATTGGACACCGCCGCTATGGATTCTTCCGTGCCTTTGCTGCGATGGAATAATTTCAAGGTGGAAATTCCCTGGAGCACGTCCAGAAAATAGGCACTCATGCGGGCCAGGGCCTGAAAATGTCGCTGACTGATGCTTTCAGCGCCCATGCCCACCAGAATCATGAACAATGGAATTAACGGAGCGGTTGCCAGCAGGAGGGTCCCCGCTGCCCAGCTGTGTGGAAATACAAAGGCAAGGATCGCGGCGGGAATCATGACCGCCAAAGCAAGTTGCGGAAGATAAAAGGCATAAAAATCATGTAACCCCTCCACCTGCTCCAGCACCGTACTGGTCAACGCGCCGGTACTTTGCCTGCTCGTATAGGAAGGACCCAGCGAAACGATGTGCGCTAAAAGTTCCATACGGACCTGCTGCCGGATTTTTGCTCCGGCATAAAACCCCGATACTTCCCGCGCCCAGCCAAGCCCGGCCCGCAGGATGATAACACCCGCCAGTGCTGAAAAAAGGGGTAACAGTCCGTCAATGGAGCGATTTTCCATAAATGCGCCGTGCACGATTCGGGCTAAAAAGCGGGCCTGAACAATTAGCAGCATCCCGCTGGCAAGACCCAGGGCCACCGAAAACAGGATCCAGATGCGTGCCGCACCGGCCCGTTTAAACAACCAGCGCAGGGCTTTTTTGTTGATTGATTTCTTTACAAGTCCCATTTTGAAACTTATTGACAAGTATCGGAGAAATATATTAGAAGCTTTTATCCCATTTACCCCAAAGCGTTAGGATTATTCAAGTTTAAACATTGTTTCACGCTTCTTTGGAAGAAAAATAACTAGGAGCCGTAATATGTTACCCACTGAAGGATTCGTTGAACTTTCCCGCTGGCAATTTGCTTTTACAACACTGTATCATTTTCTTTTTGTTCCGCTGACCCTGGGCCTGGCCTGGATACTGTTTATCATGGAATCGGTCTATGTCATGACCGGTAAAGAGATTTACAAGGACATGACCCGCTTCTGGGGCAAGCTGTTCGGAATCAACTTCGCCATAGGGGTGACCACCGGAATTACCCTGGAGTTTCAGTTCGGCACAAACTGGGCCTATTACTCCCAGTATGTTGGCGACATTTTCGGTGCCCCGCTGGCCATCGAGGGGTTGATGGCCTTTTTCCTGGAATCAACCTTCGTGGGGCTTTTTTTCTTCGGCTGGGATCGTCTCAGCAAACGGGCTCATTTGATGGTCACATTCCTGGTGGCGTTGGGTTCCAGCCTTTCCGCCCTGTGGATCCTGATTGCCAATGCCTGGATGCAGAATCCCATCGCGGCCGAGTTTAACTTTGAAACCATGCGTATGGAATTGACGAGTTTCAAAGAATTGTTTTTCAATCCGGTTGCCCAGGTGAAATTTGTCCACACCGTTGGGGCCGGATATGTGACCGCGTCCATTTTCGTTTTGGCCATAAGCTCATGGTATCTGTTAAAAGGCAGGGATACCGCCTTTGCACGGCGATCATTTGCCGTGGCGGCCGGGTTCGGTCTGGCATCCATTTTATCGGTAATCGTGCTGGGTGATGAGACGGGTTATGAGGTCGGCCAGGTTCAAAAAGTGAAACTGGCGGCCATGGAAGCCGAATGGGAAACCGAACCGCCGCCCAGTGCGTTTACCCTGTTCGGCTTCCCGAATCAGGAAAAGCAGAAAACAGATGCCGAAATTAAAATACCCTGGCTGGGTGGAATTATTGTTACCCGTTCCATTGACAAACCGGTGCCGGGGATAAAGGATTTAATTGCAAAAAACGAAGATCGTATCCGCAGCGGTATGGTTGCTTATGGACTATTAGAGAAGATACGCAGCGGCGATCCCTCGGATACCAATCTGGTGCAGTTTAACAACAACAAAGAGAATCTGGGCTATGGCCTGCTGTTAAAGCGCTACACGCCACAGGTAGTGGATGCCACCGATACCCAGATTAAACAGGCTGCTCTGGACACCATCCCCAACGTGGCGGCGATGTTCTGGATGTTTCGCATCATGGTGGGATTGGGTTTTTATCTGCTGGCTCTGATTGCACTCAGCTTTTATTTCTGCGCCAAACGCGTGTTCGATAAGAAGCGGTGGTTTTTAAAATTGGTTCTGTTCAGCCTGCCGGCTCCCTGGATTGCCCTGGAGCTGGGATGGCTGGTGGCCGAATACGGGCGTCAACCCTGGACCATCGGTGGAATTTTGCCCACTTTCGTGTCATCATCGACACTGGGCATGGGAGATATCATTGGCAGCCTGGTCGCCCTGGTTGCCCTGTACACTGTTTTTCTGGTGGTGGAAGTGTATCTGATGCTCAAATTCGTCCGCTTGGGGCCCAGCAGTCTGCATACCGGAAGGTATTATTTTGAGCAAGAAACGGCCTCCTAAGTACACAATTTCATAATTCGATGACATATAAAAATATTACCGCAGAGCACGCAGAGTACGCAGAGAAATTATCTGTTTAAGAATTGGGACACGGATTTCCACAGATAAACACGGATAAAACTTTTGGCATTTGGAGAATTCACCATGTTATTTGATTATCTGACCCTAAAAATTATCTGGTGGGTCTTCGTGGGTGTATTACTGATTGGTTTTGCGCTGATGGACGGGTTTGACCTGGGCATCGGTACCCTTCTGCCGTTTGTGGCACGCAATGACGAACAGCGGCGGGTGTTGCTAAATGTCATTGGACCGACCTGGGAAGGCAACCAGGTCTGGTTTATCACCGCCGGCGGGGCCTTGTTTGCGGCCTGGCCCCTGGCTTATGCGGCTGCTTTTTCGGGATTTTACTGGGCCTTGCTGCTGGTGCTGTTTGCTCTTTTTTTCCGACCCATCGGATTTGAATACCGCAGTAAAATCCCGGATCCTCGGTGGCGCACTGCCTGGGACTGGGGCCTGTTCGTCGGCGGCATGGTACCGGCTCTTATTTTTGGCGTGGCTTTCGGCAATTTATTACAGGGGGTACCCTTTCACTACGATAAATTCATGCGTTTCTTTTATACCGGCAGTTTCTGGGGGCTGCTGAATCCTTTCGCTCTTCTGGCCGGTATTGTGAGCCTGTCCATGCTGGTGATGCACGGCGCGGTTTATCTGCAAATGCGCACCGAAGACGATATCAATGCCCGTGCCAAAAAAGCGGTGCGGATTTTCAGTATCGTATTTATGGTTGCGTTCGCGATTGCCGGAATCTGGCAGGCATTCGGTATCGAAGGGTATCGCATAATAGCCAGTCCGGATCCCGGAACGGTTTTCAGCCCGATGGCCAAAAAAGTGGAAATGGCGGCAGGAGCCCTGATGCAAAATTACACGATTTATCCCTGGATGGTGCTGGCGCCGGTACTGGCTTTTGCCGGCGGAATTCTGGCACTTGTGCTGTCCGGTATCAACCGTGCGGGACTGGCGTTTGTTTGCAGCGGATCGGCCCTGACCGGCGTGATTTTAACAGCCGGTTTTGCCATGTTTCCGTTTGTCATCCCCTCCAGCACAAACCCCAACAGCAGTCTGACGGTCTTTGACGCCACCTCCAGTCATTTAACCCTGAATGTGATGTTTATTGCGGTGGTCGTCTTTTTACCCATTATTGTGGTTTACACCAGCTGGGTGTATCGAATTATGCGGGGAAAGATAACGGAAGAAAAGATAAGAGAAGAGACGCATTCGGTGTACTAGTATCAGCTGTCGCTGGTCTCTGGTTTCTGGCTGCTGGCGGCTGGTCACTTGTCACTTGCTACCGGCTGCTGGTTACTGGTTAGTGGTCACTGGCAAAACTTGATACTCGATGCTGGATGCTCGATACTCGATACTCGATGAAAACCTGAACCGTCTGACATTCATATCGAGTATCGAGAAACGAGTATC
>JAFDDW010000310.1 GCA_019310665.1 Deltaproteobacteria bacterium | reverse complement strand
CCGACGATAAAAAAGTTACCGCGGCCATTGCCGCAGTGATGAGTTATATCCAGGATGAAGAGGCGATGAGCATGCAGGCGGCCATGTCCGGCATGCCGCAGGCACCGGCTGCTTCAGCAGTAATAGCAGCGGCTGCCGTCAAACCCTGGGGAATGAGTGGCAGACAGGCGCAGATGCAGATGCGCCACCTGATGCAAATGAGAACTTTTCAACGCAATAGGAGTTACTAGAAGCTATCTTAAAAATGGGATTTTGGTTCAAGCACCAAACACCAATATTTTACAGGAGAACATTACAATGAGTGACGAAATTGCAGTCAAAATGACCACAATGAATTATGACAAGGATCGGCCGGCGGCGGAAAATCCCGTTAAAGTCGAAGATCTCAGCCTGCGCGACGGCCACCAATCTCTTTTTGCCACCCGCGGCAGAACCGAGGATATGATTCCGGTGGCCGAAATGATGGACGAAGTCGGCTTCTGGGCAATGGAAGTCTGGGGGGGTGCAACCTTTGATACCATGCATCGCTTTTTAAACGAGGATCCCTGGGAACGAATTCGGACACTGAAGCGCTACATTAAAAAGACGCCTTTCTCGATGCTGCTCAGAGCACAGAACCTGGTGGGTTATCGCAACTACGCCGACGATGTTGCCAGGGCCTTTGTCGACCGGGCGGCCGCCAACGGTATGGACATTTTCAGAACCTTTGATGCCCTGAATGACTACCGTAATTTTGAAACGGTGGTTTCGGTCATCAAGGAGTGCGGCAAACACTTTCAGGGCTGCATCTGCTATTCCATGACCGAACCGCGGATGGGCGGAGAGGTTTACAACATCGACTATTATGTCAACAAGGCCAAAGACCTCGAGGCCATGGGCGCCGACAGCATCTGCATCAAGGATATGGCCGGGCTGATAGCGCCCTATGACGCCTATGCCATTGTCAAGGCCCTGAAGGAGACGGTCAAACCGCCGATCCACCTGCACAGTCATTTCACCTCGGGCATGTCGTCGATGAGCCACCTCAAGGCCATTGAGGCCGGGGTGGACATTATTGACACCTGCATGTCACCTTATGCCTTCCGGACCTCCCATGCCGCCATCGAACCGCTGGTGATGGCCTTGATAGGTACCAACAGAGATACCGGATTTGACATCAAACATCTGGCAGCCATCAATGAAATTTTTGAAAAAGAAATTTTACCGAAATACAAGCATCTGCTGGATGACACCAAGATGTCGATTATTGACATTAACGTGCTGCTGCACCAGACTCCGGGCGGCATGCTGTCCAACCTGGTCAACCAGTTAAGAGAAATGGATGCCCTCGACAAACTTGACGAGGTTTTTGCCGAACTGCCGCGGGTCAGAAAAGATCTGGGGCAGATTCCGCTGGTGACCCCTACCAGTCAGATTGTGGGCATCCAGACGGTCAACAACGTTCTTTTCGATGATGAAAATGAGCGCTACAAGATGATTACCAGCCAGGTTAAAGACCTTTGCTACGGTCTTTACGGCAAAACCGCGGTTCCCATCAACCCCGAAGTCCAGAAGAAAGCGCTTAAAGGTTATGACAGAGGTGAGGAGCCGATTACCTGCCGACCGGCCGAGGTCCTGGAGCCGGAACTGGAAAAAGCCCAAAAGGATACCGAAGGCCTGGCCGTTGATCTGGACGATGCGCTGATTTATGCGCTTTATCCGGTTACCGGCAAGAAATTTTTGAAGTGGAAATACGGCAAAGAGCAGCCGCCGCAAGAGGTTAAACCGAGAACACTGGAAGATGCCCAGGCGGAAATGGAGCTGATTAAAAAGGCCAAAGCCGGACAACTGGTTGAAAAGACTCAGAAAGCCGCACCGCCCAAAGGCGAAAACCTGCGGACCTTTAATGTGTTTGTGGATGATGACTATTTTGAGGTCGGTGTCGACTCCGTTGGTGGCGCTCCCATGGTCAACTATGTCCAGCCGATGCCCGGGATGGCCCCGGCCTATGCAGCTCCGGCAGCAGCACCTGCCGCTCCGGCCAAAGCTCCGGCAGCAGAAGAAAAAGCGCCTGAAGCTGCTCCCGCACCGGCGGCCGCTGTTGAGGGCACCCCCTTAAATGCCCCGATGCCCGGCATGATCATCAGCTATGAAAAGAATGTCGGCGATTCGATCAACGAAGGCGAGACCGTGGTCATCCTGGAAGCCATGAAGATGGAAAATGCGCTACCGGCTCCTGCCAGCGGCACCATCAAATCCATCAACTTCAGCAGCGGGGATTCAGTGGCCAAGGGTGATGTGCTTTGTGTAATCGGTTAAAGGCACAGGACAAAAGGCTCAAGGTACAATGCGCCCGGTTTCCAGTTCCGACCCTCACCGGTCGCTGGACTCCGGGCGTTGTTTTCTGGCTGCTGGCCTCTGTTTTAAGGTTAGAAGTTGAGAAGGTAGAAGGTGAGAAGGAAAGAAAATTAGAAAATCAGAAGCTGAGAAGGATAAAAGATAGAAGTTAAGAGGGTGAGAAAGTGTCTGACCTACAAAATTCTTACCTTCTTAATTTCTGATCTTCTATTATCCTAACTATTCAACTAATCAACCATTCAACTTTAGCTTTCCCAACGATCTAAACGAACACAACCATCTAAACCACCCAAAGGCACCCCATGAAGATTCACGAATATCAGGCCAAGGAGTTATTCCAAAAGTATAATGTGCTTGTCCCCCGGGGGGGTGTGGCCTTTACCGCCGACGAAGCCGTAACCGTTGCCAAAACGCTGGGTGGCTATCCTGTCGTGGTAAAAGCCCAGATCCACGCCGGCGGTCGCGGTAAAGGCGGGGGGGTAAAGCTTGCCCAATCCGAGCAGGAGGTTGAAAGCGTCGCCGGACAGATTATCGGCATGAACCTGGTGACCCATCAGACCGGTGCCCAGGGCCGGCCGGTAAAAAAAGTTCTGGTGGAGCAGGGCCTGAACATCGCCCAGGAGCTTTACCTGAGCATTATTCCGGATCGGGAGACCGCCAAGATAGTGATTATGGCCAGTGAAGCCGGCGGAATGGATATTGAGGAGGTGGCCGCCAAAACTCCGGAAAAGATTATCAAGGTCTCCATTAATCCCCTGCAGGGAATCCAGGCCTATCACTGCCGTGAGGTCGCCTTCGGCCTTAATCTGGCGCCGGCGGTAATCAAGCCTTTCACGGCCATGGTAAGAAACCTCTACCGGATGTTCGTTGATTATGATTGTTCACTGTTAGAGATCAACCCCCTGGTCATCACCGCCGAAGAAACCGTGATTGCCCTGGATGCCAAGATCAACATCGATGATAATGCCCTTTTTCGTCACAAGGACATCCTGGAATATCGCGATCTTGACGAGGAAGACCCGCTGGAGGTGGAAGCTTCCAAGTTCAACCTCAACTATATAAATCTGGACGGCAATGTGGGCAATATGGTCAACGGGGCCGGTCTGGCCATGGCCACCATGGACCTGATCAAACTGGCCGGTGCCGAGCCGGCAAATTTTCTTGATGTGGGTGGCGGGGCCAGTGCGGAGATGGTTGAAAACGGTTTTAGAATCATCTTAAGCGATCCGAACGTGAAAGGTATTCTGATTAATATTTTCGGCGGTATCCTGCGATGCGACGTGCTGGCTGAAGGCGTCGTTCAGGCCGCCCAAAAAACCGGAATCCAAGTCCCGGTCGTGGTTCGCATGGAAGGAACCAACGTCGAAGAAGGCCGCAGAATCCTGGCCGAATCAGGTCTCAACTTAAACACGGCCGCCGATCTGAAAGATGCTGCCGCCAAGGTGGCGGAGATTGTTGGAGGCTAGCTGGAAAGAAGTTAAGAAGATGAGAGGATCCGTGGGAGGTATGAGGTGTGAGGTTTGAGGCAACGATATAAAGGCAAGGCTGATAAGAAAATCAGAATTGCATTTTGCTTCTAACCTCTAACCTCCATCCTTCAACCGCTGCAAGCTTCTTATCTTCTCTCTTCCTAACTATTTAACTCAAACGAAGTTTGAGGCAAATACCATGAGTATCTTCGTAGATAAAAATTCACGAGTTGTAGTACAGGGTATTACCGGCAAGGAGGGTCAGTTTCACGCCCGTCACTGTATTGATTATGGCACCCGGGTGGTTGCCGGG
>JAFDDW010000309.1 GCA_019310665.1 Deltaproteobacteria bacterium | reverse complement strand
CCTTGCGCTCTACACCCTCTACCTTACACCTTAAACCTGTTGATTGCCAGGGATCAGTAACCGGTGCCCAGAGACCAGTAACCAGCGACCAGTAACCAGCAACCAGCGACCAGTAACCAGCAACCAGCAACCAGCGACCAGCAACCGCACCAATGTTGTTTTGACTTTTCACTAGTTAAGTTATAATATGATTTCAACGATTAGCAATTGACACGGAGGGATATACCATGCAAATTCTCGGCATCGACGTCGGTTTCGGATTTACGAAAGCCACCAATGGAAAAGATACGTTTATTTTCAAATCTATATTCGGCGAAGACGCCGACATACAATTCTGGGCAGACTTCGGCGATGATACCCCCACAGACCACATTCATGTCACCATCGACGGCAAATCCTATTTCATTGGAGACCTGGCCGAGCAACAATCAAGTGTTTTGCATTTTACCCTGGATCAGGAAAAATTGATAACGGACTATGTCAAAATCCTATCGTTGGCAGTTGCCGGTATGTTCCTGGACAAAAACGGAGCGATCAATGTCCCTATTAATTTGGTTTCAGGGCTTCCCATCGGCTTTTTCAAGCAACACCACGAGCGCTTCAATGAACTGCTGGCCGGTCATCACAGCATAACCTATCACTCTCAAAATGGCCAAAAAACCACCAAAGAACTGTATATCAATAAGGTGCGTATGCTGCCGCAACCCCTGGGCAGCGTTTTAGATTTGCTCATGGACGATAATGGTAAAATAGTAAATAAGACCCTCGCCAATCAGAAGATCGGTGTTGTCGACATCGGGTTTCGCACAACGGATTTTACCATTTTAGACCGTCTGAGGTACATTGACCGTGGGAGCCGGACCATGGAAAGCGGCATTGCCAAAGGATTCAGTGTAATCGCCAACAAGCTGCGGGAAAAGTGCGGTGTCAGTGTTGAGTTATACCGCCTGTATAATGCCGCCGAAACCGGCTCCATCAAAATGCGGGGTAACAGAGTCAACTTTGTTAAAATTAGAGATGAGGTATACTCTCAACTGGCGGCTTCCATTGCCAACGACATCGATCGGCTATGGGCGGCTGACTGGGACATCGATGCCATCATCTTAACCGGCGGCGGGTGCAGAGACCTGGCCCAATACTTACGACCCCAGATCACTGGAAACATCATCCCTGTTGAGACCAACCGGGACCCACGGCTCAACAATGTACTCGGTTACATTAAATACGGCCATTCTGTCTGGGGTGAAGCAGGAGATGAATAAACGTTTTTTTCCCTTCCTGCCGAACCTTGATCCCGTAATTCTGGAGCGTTTTCGTCAGCGGCCGTCCAAATAAAAAATCGAGCATGGCCGGATCCAGCCCGCCCTGGGCGACAACCAGTTTACGAACTTCAGTATCATATCGGATAATCTCAAGAAGTTTTCGCTGAGCCCCGTCTTTTTTACGACCATCAAGATCTTTGATAAGATTTTTAATTTTCTCGTAATCGCAGCGTGCCTGATGATCCTCTATCAAATCCCACAGACCTTTGACCTGTGATATGAAGTCTTTGCGGGTCAGCCGGTTGCGACCGTAAATTTGCTCGAGCGCATCGGTATCCCAGCATTTAAGCGCACGGCATTCCACCGGCCGGTCATTATAAATCGAGCAAGCCTTTTTCTTTTCATCAAAGAAAACGCATGTCCATTTATTTTTTTGGCCTTTGATCTTAATGATGTCCGAAGCAACCGGAACCAAACAGCCCTTAACATTATCATAAGCCTGTTCACCCCGGCGGAGTGTATAAAGATATTTTGAGGGAATTTTCCCCTTTTCAATCAACATACGATCTTCTAAATGAAAACAGGGCCCTCCCTTTTCGCAGCATGTTCCACAGCGCAAACAGGTGTTCGAGGTCGTGTCGGATTTAGGCATCGATGCGTTTTCAGTGCGTTGCGGGGGTTTTTTATCAGTATCCATTTTTTTTTAATTATTTGGGTCTTTCCTCAATTTGATGTTCCCGGCAGTACTTGCCAATAATATTCTGAAACAATACACAAAATAAAAGCCCGGGGGCAACAGTTCTTTTATAAAAGTGAGATAAAATGATAAAAATCGCGTATGCAAAGGACTATCCACAGATTTTCGATCCAACCGGCTAAACTATATAACATATCATTTCCTTTTCCGAAAAATTGCATTATTATATCCAAAAGGAATTCTATCGATTTTAATAAATTGTTTTACGACGGAGCGAAGCGACTTCCATAATTCATCAAAAGAACTCCAGAAACCATGCGCATTCGTATAGAAGAATTAAATGAAATCCAGGAACAGGTAGTATTGGCCTTTCCGCTCAGGACTTTTTGCAAGCCGGACTGCAGGGGATTGTGCCCCCAATGCGGCGCTGATTTAAATAGCGAAGAATGCGATTGCGATCAAACACCTCACGCCGGAAAATTTGCGGTTTTTAAAAATCTCAAAATAGATAAAGGCTTATTTAGAGAGCAAAAAATTGCTACGCCGTTAATTTGGGTAAATAAGGACTGATATGGAGAAGACCAGACAACATGCCTCGGAAATTTTTCGCCGTCCGGGAAAATTTCTTTTAAGGGTGCTGACCGGCTTTAGACGCAATCAGGGCTTGTTGCTGGCCGGGGCGGTTGCTTATTACACGCTCCTGTCGGTCATACCCATGCTGGCCCTGATACTGGTGGGGCTGTCGCATTTCATTGATGAGCAACAGCTGTATAACGCGATCCTGACCAATATGAAACTTGTCATTCCGGCCCATGCCGAAAGAGTGGCCGACCAGGTGTGGGGCTTTCTAGCCCGCCGTCAACTGGTCGGCGTCGTCGGAATACTGGTAATGCTGTTTTTCAGTTCCATGGCCTTCACCATGCTTGAAAATGCCATGGCAGTCATATTCTCCCACCGTACCAGAAAGCACCGCCGTCATTTTCTCATTTCGGCTATTATCCCGTATGCCTATATTTTTCTGCTGGGAATCGGATTGTTGCTGATAACCCTTGTCGCCGGAGCATTGGGTGCCCTGGCAGACCAGCATATCATTTTTTTGGGTTATGACCTGAGCCTGGCGGCCACCTCCCGAATTGCTCTATACTTTTCGGGAATGTTCGGAATGGTCATGATGCTGACATCCTTATATCTGGTGATGCCGGTCGGAGGCATCGCCTTTCGTTATGCCCTCGCCGGCGGAATCACGGCCACCATACTGTGGGAAATCATTCGGCATATACTGGTTTGGTATTATTCGACCGTTTCCCTGGTCAATGTGATCTATGGCTCCCTGGCGACGGCGGTGGTTTTTTTGTTGAGTATCGAGATCGCGGTAATCATCCTTCTTCTGGGGGCCCAGGTGATCGCGGAGTTCGAACGCAGCACGAGCGATCTGCCCGAAGAAGATCAATCGGGTTTCGATATTTGACCGCATCGCTGTTGGCTTCATCGAACATCCCGAAGGCGGTGGGGGTCTACCCGAACTGATTGGCATTGTTGATCAGCTGATGGAAGAGAATTAAGCGGTCGGGGAGTTTTTCACTCTTTATTTTCATCAGTGGGAATTGCTTCTTTCTTTTCTTCTTCGTCAAGCCCCCATCCCAGCACATTGCGCACGACCGACCAGCGCGGTTTCTCTTCTTCAGCCCCGACCCCCATGATCCAGTAATCATACTTTCTTTGGAAACTGGGGCTGTCTTTGACCAGATAAATCCATTTGTTGATAAGATCTGCCAGCACCCGGTCTCCGCCCGCGATGGGATAGGCAAACGGAATCTTATGGGTTTCCGGCTTAATAACGACGGCATGAAAATTGGGGTAAAGCAGGGTCCAGGCCGATCCGCCTTCGGCCGTCGACAGCATGGCGTCCAGATTCGGAAAAATTTTTTCAAAAAAATCGATGGGGGTATCCAGCATCACAATTTCAGCGTTGGGGTAAAGTTGCTTGAGCCCTTTTCGCAAATTTCTATCACGGCTGGGAATTGCGATTTGCAGTTTTTTCATTTGTCGCACTTTATCAATCGTGTCGAACTCGTCCTTGCGAAAATCCTCTACAATCAAGGCCGCAGTCGTATTGAGGTAGGGGTCCGAAAAAGCCATTTGATTCAATCTGGCGGGCGTCA
>JAFDDW010000308.1 GCA_019310665.1 Deltaproteobacteria bacterium | reverse complement strand
TTTCTTTTGGTCCCAAATTGTGACAGAAGCCATGTTGATTCCAGCCATTCAGGCTCCTTTGTTTTTCCGGTAATAGTGGAATAGCTGCTCCAATTATATTCATCCGGATGCTCAACAAGATTGGCCCGTACAGGATTCAGATGAATATAACGTGATAATTGTTTTAGATATTCGTCTGCGTCCACCAGAATTGATTTGAACCTCCCCTGGAATAGATGTCCATTTCGTTTGTATTTGCGGTTGAAATACCCGGCATAACTAACGTTAACCCATTGTATGGCCTGACTTAAGTTTGGCAACTGGGTTTCTAATAAGATATGAAAATGATTGGTCATCAGGCAATACGTGTAAATTCTGAGGGAAAATCTTTCTACGGCCGTCTCAAGATAATCTAAAAATTTTTCTCGATCCCTGCTGCCTCTAAATAGATTCTCACCGGAATTGCCTCGGTTAATCACATGATAAAAAGCACCGGGATATTCAACACGTAGTGGCCTTGTCATATGGTCCGGACCCATTAAGTTGTTGCGGTAAAAAAGTATAGGGATTTAATTAATAAATAGAACCTTAAATGTCAATAATTAATAGTTAAGATGTGACCCCAATCGATTAACGCGGGTATTGGGGATTGTCGGGAATGCGGCGGGATCGGCGCTCCTCATCGATGGCGACGTAGCGAAAGACGGCCTCGGTGACCAGGTGACGCTGCGTCTCGAATACTTCGATGGGGTCCTTGGCCCACACTTCCAGCTTTATATCCATGGAGGAGTTGCCGATGCGGATGACACTGCCGTATACGCAAATCGTATCGCCGACCTGTACCGGCCGGACGAAGGCCATCTTATCCACGGTCACCGTTACCACCCTGCCGCGAGCGACCTCCATGGCCAGTAACCCGCCGCCGATGTCCATCTGGCACATAACCCAGCCCCCGAATATATCTCCGTTGGGATTCGCATCTTTGGGCATGGATTGGGTCCTCAGGACCATTAATCCCTCCGGCTGACGATTTGATTCATTTGAAGGCATTTTAGCGTTAGTTGTTTTCATGTTTTTTGATTCCTCTGCTTGCGTGATGATGGATTTAGGTTTAGACTATCAGCGTTGATAAGGTAGCAAGCCGATAAATATGAATATCTGCTAAAATAGTAAAATAATTCAGCAGCGTCAAGGCTGTCATTTCTGAATTTCTATATCAGGCCCTGTTGGGTGGCCGCTATTGAAGAGCAACCTGTGAATCGATATCAGAAGATAGAAGAAGAGCTCAGGCACAGGAATGCCGGTTGGTGGGACCGGATCGTTAAAACGATTCCCGAACTGGCAGCGCTTTCAAATACGCCCCAATCGAATCAATATCACGCCGAAGGTGATGTTGCTGTCCATACCCGCCTGGCGGTTGAGGCCTGTACAAATGATTGTGAACCGGATCTTCTCTGGGCAGCCCTTCTGCATGATGTTGGCAAACCATTGATGACAAAGGTCGATGGTGACAATATTACATCCCATGGACATGAGACCGCCGGGGCCGAAATTGCCGAAAAAATTCTCGAGCAACTCGAAATGCCCGCGAAACACCGGGAGCGGATCGTCTGGGCGGTGCGGCACCACACCTTTCATTTTTCCTGGAATCTTACATCGCCTGAAGACGCCTCCCGGCGACAACGGCGATTTATTGCGGATCCGCGCTTTCCCTTATTGCTGGAACTGCTCAGAGTCGACTCGGCCGCATCCTCAGGGAGTTCCGGGAAAATGAAGGCCTATGGGCTGTATAGACGTCTGTGGGAGATGGTTAGAAATAGTTGATTAAGTTGGTTGAGTTTACTGGGTTGATAGGGTTAATCCATCTCGACGATTTTAACGATACTAACGATCAGAACCATCTCAACCATCCAAACCACTTCTAACGATCTTCTTTAATCACCTGGCCTCGCGACACGAAAGAAATCCCCTGCCCGGAATGGGTGCCGATCATGACGCCTTCGATTATGGGCGGGTTTACCTTTTTTTCGGATTTCCATTTGACCAAAAAATTGGCTCCCGACCCGCCGGCTTTATCACCTTCGGTTATGATATAACGGGTTGATACCAGGGCTTTCAGTTGCAAGGGAATACTTAAATATTCCTTAAGCAGTTTTCCGTCGGAGTCATAATATTTTACAGACCTAAGCGTGATCGAATTATTGGGGTTCGTGTTGCGGATACTGAGGATTGCCGCCAGGTCAAATGGCCGGGCTTTAAGGCCGCTGTAAATATGGGAATAAATCGACACGTAAACGGTCTGACCCGAGGATAGTTTGATGTCTTCAGCTGAAATGTTTACAGGCGCCAGTATCCCCGCTAAAAAGATAAGCAGAAAAAAATAGACAAAGTTTGGCTGGTTGCGTTTGCTTTTCATGTTTCTGCTCCTTGTTGAGATCGTTAACTTAATCAACTGCTAATCTTGCCCTATGCGCCATTCTCTTTGCTTCAACCTTCCACATTCCGCATTCCCAATTCCGAATTCAAATACCTCTGTCCTCCGTCATCTGTCATCTATCCTATCAGCACCAAATTCATCTGCATCTTCCAGGGCCTGACAGATGTGCTCTGCATAACCAAAGCCGGCTTCGGCGTAAATGTTATAGGCGGCGTGAGCGCCGGCCTGCTTTAATTCTTTGACTTCATCATCGAACATGGCTGTGGCGGCGATTTTGCCTCTAAATTGCCTTTGCTTCAGTTCGTTTAGCGCATTCATGTTGGCGGTGTGTTGGGGCATGGCAAGAATAACCATCCGCATCTTCCCACGATTGCCCGCAAAAGCTCTTTCCCAGAAATCGATATCGCTGACATCTCCGGCAATGACATTGCGACCGGCCCGGCGATGTTTTTCGACGATCTCGGTATCGAAATCAACCCCGATCACAATTTCACCGTATTTTTGACGCATGTCATCGTAGACCGCGGTTCCGATCCTGCCGATACCGCAAACGGCTATTTCGGCATTACCCGAATCGAGCGGCTGATCATCGGGGTGCCGGGTTTTGGTTTCAAAAGGCTTCAAGCGCTTCGACCAGCGCTCATAAAGGCGATAGGCAGCCGCGTTCAACGGCGATGCCAGGATAAAAGAAATGGACAAGGCTATGGCAATCGTAATCAGCCATTCGGGACCGATCCAGCCGTTTCTAACGCCGACGGTACCGACAAGTAACCCGAATTCGCTGTAGTTGGCAAGACTCAGCGAAGCCAGCAGAGAGGTGCGGGCGCGCAGTTTAAATCGTGACAGAAGTAAAAAAAACAGGGCGACTTTAAAAGGGATCACAATCGTCAGAAGGGCGGCAATTCCAAATGCCTGCAGGCTCGGCGTACCAGCCAGGCCGATACTGAGAAAAAAACCAACCAGAAACAGCTCTTTTATGCTCAGCAGGGCTTTGGCCATTTCTTCTGCTTTGGGGTGGCCCGCAATCAGAATCCCCATAAATAACGCGCCGAGGTCCGGTTTCAATTTTACAAAATCGAAACCGGCCGCACCCAGCTCGAATGCCAGAAATATGCTGAAGAGCAGGAGAAGTTCCCGATGACCAACCCGATTTAACATGGCAATCAGCAGAGGTCTTGCCGCGATAAGGCCGCCCACCAGCGCAATGGCCCAGGGCGAGGGGATTTTGCCGGTTGAAAAGGTTAAAAAAAGAACGGCAAAAATGTCCTGTATGATCAGGATGCCGATGGAGACGCGGCCATGCAGAGAGTTCATTTCGCCCCTTTCTTCCAGGATCTTGACGGCAAAGACGGTGCTGGAAAAACTCAAGGCAAAGGCCACCAGCAATGACAGCTTGAAATCGAGCCCGGCAAACGCTGAAAAACCTGTTAAACTCAGTGCAAAAATTGCCGCACCGAATACAATTATCGTGACCAGCATATGAATCGAGGCACCGGCCCAGATTTCTCCGCCCTGGATGCTCAGCGCATGGAGCGCAAATCCGGCGATCAGATATCCGACCAGCGGCGGCAACCCAACGCGATAAACCGCAAAACCAAAAGCAAATGCAATCAGGATTAACAGGGGATCCATACAAGCTTTCCTTTCGGATCAACATATAGTGCCAATATAATTCTTCGAAACATAAGAATCAACAGGATTCTGTTGACTTCGTTTAGAGCTTGTCTTAGTTTACAAAATAACCGACACAAGAAGACTTCTATCTAACAACGCGAATCCCGGACTATCCATGGGGAGACATTTTTACGGAGGTGCAGCATGTATAAAAAGCTTTTTTGGGGTATGATATTAATTTCGTTGGTTGTCGCCGGTTGTGCTACTAAAGAACAAATTTACCAAAGCAGTCCCTCGATACAAACCGTGAGCACCACGCATTATGAGGTTAAGCTGGAACCGTTGCGTGCTGAAGGTCACAACTATTACAATCGATTCCAGTATGAATTCACCAATAAGACCAACGGGGACCTTGTGATTGACTGGTCCGAGTCCTATTATCTGCAAAACGGCAAACGATACGGCAATTTCGGCTGGGAAGGGCTGACCTTTGAAGAATTAAGGGACCTCAAGGAAGAACCGGATATCACTGTTGGCGCAGGTCAAACCCAATCGGCTGTGCTATTCCCGGCAAAACTGATTGGCTGGCGCGAAGAGGGCGTCAGGATGAAAGCCACCACGCCCGAAGCAGGCTTCACCCTCGGGGTCATCCCGGCCGGTGAACATGGCCTGAGCATTGCGGTACTGCAAGACGGGAAAGTGCTGCGCAAAAGAGTCCTGGTGACGATTACACAGGATTAATTTCAAAATTGCAGAAGACAGATGGCAGATGTCAGAAGACAGATTGACAATGCAGAATGCTGTCTTCTGTCCTCTGACATCTGTCTTCTGACACCTGAC
>JAFDDW010000007.1 GCA_019310665.1 Deltaproteobacteria bacterium | reverse complement strand
CCCGCAACCCGTAACGCTCAACCCGTAACGCGCAACCCGCAGCCCGTAACGCGCAACCCGTAACGCGCAACCCGCAGCGAGCAACGCGTAACGCGTACTTACTTGCCAATGCCGCCAAGAGTTAATATATTGATTTACGTACGCGCATCCACCAAAAACGGAAGAAGGGGAGACCGGCTATGGATTTTGAACGCTATTATCTTGATTTGTTTGAAATGCTTAATTCGTCTTGCAAAAATATTGCATCCGGCAAATACGATAAAGCAGACTCCGAACGCTTGTTTGAGCTCTCGAAAAAGGGCAGATATCCTAGTGTACTCGCAGAATTGGCGGAATCGTTCGGCATGATGATGGTCAAAGTTGAGGCCAGGGAATTTCGTCTGAAAGAAATAATTGAAGAACTGGAGCAGGCTAAGTCAAAACAATCGGGTGAAGGTGTGGGGTCTTAAAGTTCGGTATATTTTGCGGCCCGGCCCTTGGCCTTTTCAACCGGATATTTTTTTTCATTGATTCGCATTTTCTCTTCGGCGGCCTGAACCGGATCGATCCCCAGGCGGTCTGCCAGCCGGGCAAGATAAATCATGACATCGCCGATCTCTTCTCGAATTTGTTTCAATTTTTCAGCCTCAAGCCGGTTGCTTTCTTCCTGGGTCAACCACTGAAAATGCTCGACAACTTCTGCAACTTCAACACTCAGTGCCATCGCCAGATTTTTAGGGGAATGAAATTGATCCCAGTCTCTGTTCTGAGCAAAGGCCCGAATTTTTTTTGTCAGTTCTTTCATTTTTTATCAAATTAGGATGGGCGCATATCCTCAAAAAAATGGGCGCTGTGATTTTTGTACTGTTGCGCGACCTCCCGGTTGTAGACCACAAACTGATCGCCATCAATGGCGGTAATATGTCTGTTCGGCCGGCTGAAAATCTGAAACGTTCGATTAATGATTTCATCGGCCGATATGATGTGATGATTGTAGCCCAATACATAATGCAGATCGACGTGTCGCCTGGCGTTGCCCCATACCAGTGTTCTCAGAAAATCCCTGATGTCGTCGATCTTCTCTTTCATGACTCGCACGGGTGTCCGGTTGAAGTTCTCATTAAAGGCCGAGAAATAAATATTGGCCGGGAATATGGGCTGCAGTGCGAGCATGTCGTCAAATAATTCTTCCGCGTATTTATGGGCGGCGCCTTTTATTTTTCGTCCGGCAAAGGGGTCTTTCAGATCAGAGGTGTCTATTTTGCGAGGCTCGCCGAATTTTATGGACAGGTTGGCTTTTATTTTGTCACCGCAAAATTCTTTTACGATATACCCCAGGTCCTTTAAATAGATATCTCGCTTATTTTCTCCGGATTCATAAAGCCGGGCCATTTCAGCAAAATGTTCATCTTCTAAAACGCGCTCATAGGCGATGTTGACCGGAACAGCATAGGTGTCGATATTGGCGAACAACGAGGCCTCAATGTCTATTTGAAAAGGGAGATGATGATAGCCGTCAATTTTTCCGGTATAGCTTCTACCGGTTTTGGTGCCGGCCTTTTTTAAAAGATCAAAAAAACCCTGTTTAATGGCGGAAAAGCCCGGAAAGGTGACATACATTTGTTTTTCTTTGACGAGGTGGTAGCGGTAGGCACGGGTTAAAGAAATAATTTCCTTGCGTCCCATTTCTATTTCGCTGCCGTCCGGTTGCCGGACACTCTGCGGTTGACGGAAAACTTTAAACGCGCCCCGGGTTGATAAGTAGCGCGAGATGCTCATTTGATGGGTATCAGCGATGCCCTCAAGCCCCTTATTTATAAATCCGGGCAGCACCTCTTTGAAAATATCGATATCGTCGATAAACAGATTTGAACCGCCCTCAATCAGCACCTTCATATTATATTCTCTAAACAGGATTGAAAGCAAAATAAAGTCGGCTTCGCTGAGATGATTGGGCTTAAAGGTAATCGCACAGTCCGGGTTGGCTTCTTTCAGACGTTTGATCTCCTCAAGGCCGATGATCCGCATGTTAAAGGTGTTGCCTCGGGCCAGTTGATAAATTACAAGCTCCAGCGCGCTAATATCCTGCCAGTCATGTTCGATCAGATGGAACATGGATTCCATTTTTTCATATTGTTGTATTTTCATGGCTTAGAAATTATAGGGGCGGCTTTCCGATTGGCAATCGTAAAATCCTTCAATTTCTTCTCCGAGTCCTGCCAGATAATTCTGTAAATCCTCTTCATTATCAAAAGTCAGCGTTCCCACGTGACCGCTGCAATGCACCCCGGCCGCATCCGGCTGTCCCTGGCACATGGCGACCAAAAATTCATTGGTTTCGCTATGGAAAGTTTCGGCCAGTTGCTGCTCGGTAATTATTTGTTTGGCGTGACCGTAGGCGTCGAAGTATACGTAGAATTTCATGGCGTTTTATAATTTTTCGAATAAATCTCCGAGGCTTTTTAAATGGGTTTTTTCCTCATCGGCCATTTTATACAGAATCTCCTTTACCTGCGCGTCCTCACTTTTGTCTGCGTAGCGCATATACAGATCCATGCCCTGGGCCTCGAGCATCATTGCGAAGCTAAGCACATCGGTGGCATTTTTAAAGGCCGGTTTGCTTGATTCCAGCAGCTTATCAGGATCAAACCCGCCTTCCATCAGCTCGGAATTGACCTTGTTTTCAAAGCTTTCGATCGTCGTGTCTGCGGCATCAATTGCTTTATACAGGTCAAACAGCCGTTGCTTGTGCCGCTCTTCAATTTCAGCCAATTGAGAAAGGACCTTGATAACCTCCGCTTCGATTGCCATCTGGGTTGCGGCGGTATAAAATTTTCGCAATCCTTCTTCCAGACCATACGCCAGGCAGATGATATCCTGCGGTGTTTCATCACCCTTGACAAGCATCATCCCTATTTCGGGCGGGCCTGCGGCCGGCTGACCCTGCCAGGCAGCAATGCCCCCTTTTAAGTTGTATACCTGCTTGAACCCTTGGCCGGTCAACATTTGCGCAGCGGCACGGCTGCGTCGGCCGGCGGCTCAATAGGCGATGACCGGTTTTTCAGGATCCAATTCCTGCAACCGTTCGTTTAAGGTCGGAAGCGGTATCAACTGACTTCCGGGGATACGGGCGCCTTCGTATTCCACAGGCTGACGCACATCCAGCAGGGTAAAATTGCCCTCCTGGTTGGTGTCAATGAAGGACTGAAAGTGCTCCGTGTCCATATTGGTAAAAGTCGAAAATATATCTCTGATGCCCATTAAAATTCCCTCCTTTCCGTTAATGTGGGGATTTTATAGCGTCTGTTTTTGGATCGGATATACAACATATCCTCTTTTTCCTCGAAAATCTTAGCGATCTTTAACAATCCCTTTTCGGCAAATTTTATGGTTTCATCCCCCCGGGTCATGTAAAGACCGTCATCTTTTATAAACAGCTTTCGCGGTTTCAACTTAATCTGCTTTTTGGTGTTCAACACCAACATGATGTCGTTTTCCAGGATGACATCAAAAACAAACAGGGCTTGATCCTCGTAAGGGAAATAAACTTTTTCTTTATAATTCTCCTGGGCCTGGTAAAGGTGGTATCCCTTGTGGTCCCGTTTGATGCTGGAATGAAAATAGTCAATGATTTTTTTATGCCTGAACTTACCGTCGGCATTGTGCCAGCAGCCATTTCCATCAAGCCAGAAGACGGCCTCCTCCTGCGAAATTTCAATTTCTTTAACTTTGTCTACCATATAAGCAAATGGGTCGGGGTCGGTTTGAAAGACGAACATCGAACAGACTGAACATCGAACATCGAACGTCCAACGTCGAATAATGATGTCGCTCCGCTCCCCAATTTAATTTCATTTTTTTAATCCCTCCCGGGCAAAAACAACTTAGCGCTTATGAGCTTATACACGGGCCGGTATTGCCGCGCAGGGTATCACGAAGCCGTGACGCCTCCATCGCCTGTTCCTCGCTGGATAGCTCGCCGTTTTCCTCTCCGGACGGGTTGGTATACTCATCATTGAGTTTTTGAATATAAGCGTTGCTGTCGTCCACTACTTTTTCCATCCTGGCCGAGGTGCGTCGTCCCCAGCCTGCGGGATTGGGCAAAAAAAGACTTCGCCACCAGCGGCTGCTTTTGCGCAGCGCACGCCTGTGGTTGGGAAGCAGGTCAGGATCTTTTATTTCGGCCAGCAATTTCTTTGTGACCTTCCGGGCGGCCCAACTCCGTATGCTGAAATGCACATAGCCGGCAACGGCAATCAAGATGGCCAGAAGGCCGTATTTGATATAAATGTTTCGCGCCACAAGATCCCAAAACGGCAGTTTCAGCGATATTCCCTCCCAGTAGCCGCCCCAAACGGTCAGCGCCAAAAAGGCTGCCGCCAGGCCGGCCAAAATCGATCCTTCCACCCACAGGACCTTGCGCCGCCAGCGTTCAATAAACCGTTGCAGGCGGGATACGACATCCTGCCGTAACATTTGTGCAGTTTGCTCCAGCATACCCACAATACGGTAGGCGCGTTCAACGCTCACCTGCTCAATGCGCCTGTAGATGGCACTGAAATCAGCTGCACGCTTGCCCTCGAAACGCGCCCGGACATTTTCGTTTTCAAAGGGAATGGCCGAATTCTCGTTGTATATGGCGTACGAACTGCCGGCCGTCAAGCCATATTGTGCCAGGGCGCGTTGCCAGGCTGCAAACACCTCCTCCAGGTTGTCCTCGTTGGCGGTCACATCGATCTGGTTGAGGATATACAAAAATTTGTTTGAATCCCGCCGATTCACCGTGGTTTTCACCAGATGTTCCAGGGTATCTCGCATTGAGCCGGTTTCCGGATGACGGGCATCGAAAAAAACCAGAACCAGATCCGATAAATCAATGATGTGATCCGTAATTCGCAAGGTGGAGGTCCGCTGAGCATCGGCATCAAATCCCGGAGAATCAATGAGGATCTTGCCCCGTAGTATTTCGCTGGGGCAGGTTTTTAGCTGCAGGTAGGCATCAATATGCTCCCCCTGGCCTGCGGCCACTTCTTCAATGGCCTGACTGATCTTGTACAACGGGAAACGTGGATCGGCATCCAGTGCCAGACCGGGCAGCACCCGTTCTTTATTGTCATTGGTAAAACATATGACGCTGAATTTGTCATCGACCGCCTGAATGCCGACAGCCTGCAGATCGTACTGAAGAAAATTGTTGATGAATGTGGATTTACCGGCTGAATAGATACCTAAAATTGAGATCAGCGGCCACCAGGGAGTGCGGGTTGCATGGGATTCTTCCCGCTGCAAAAAGCCAAGTCGGCGGCTGATACGATCCAGTTCGCGGAAGTTCTGCACGACTTCTGAAAGGATCGGATTTTCCTGTTTCAGGTGCTGTTCCAGTTTTTTTAATCGCTGGTTGATTTTGTTTTCTTTGAACATCATCTTTTCTCCCATCTTCGGGAAACCGCTGCCAAACGTTCCTGTTTACCCAATGATCAATTTCCGCGCACTAGAACCCCGGTTAATTACTCCGCCCTGAAAAATAGCATATTCAGGGTGATAAATAGTTCTTCGAAAACTGAAGTTTGTTTTTTAACCATAGGTCCGGCGGATTAATTACTTAATGCTGCGCATTTAATTTTTAAGTTTTTCTCTTTTTAATTCATTATATGTAATTGGGTCTAAAGCAACCTGTCAGAAATTAGGTGGCCGTAATAATAGACTATTATTCATTTACCCTAAGATTAATTCACCTCATCAGCCTTTGTGCGATTCAGTTTCAACAATGATTAGCTATGATTGGACCGGGCCGGCAAAATTGAACCTATTTCACAACCTGCCCATGGTCATACGTCTGCCGTCCGGGTGCTGAATCTTGCCACCGACACCACCCAAAATTTGCCTGACATTACCATTTTTACAGAAATATTAATGGTTTGCAACCTGAAATTTAAATAAAGGGAAAGTGAAGTGTGTGTAGTAGGTTAAAAGAGATGACCGGTTTTGATTCATGAGCCACTATTTTTTGAGATAGCTTTTCGTTAGTCGGACAGCAATTCTTTTACCGCCAGCCACAGTGCTCCCAGGGAGAGAATTAGAGCCGAAAAAAGCAATGCCATATATATATTTTGAATGTGTAAAATCTTATTGCCAATGGCTGGTAACCTGACCGGCAATTATTGCCGTCAATCAGATGACAGGCGGCGGCCAAAACGGTCAACGGCCCGACGTCCGGATTTATTCTAATATGGAATTTCCCAGGAGGGCTTTATAAAGGGGGGAAACAAGTTTGGAATTTGGGTCATTGTATTTTGAGATTTGCCCTTCGACTGGGCTCAGGGTGGTGAGTCCTTCGACTTCGCTCAGGACCGTGAGCCTGTCGAACGGCTTGTCGAACCGTTTGGAATTTGAGTTTTGTTATTTGGGATTTAATTGGCTGTTCCTTGCAATAGGAAGATCAATAAAACCTATCCGAGTTTTGTAAATTACATAAAGGACACAACACAATCACTGCCTATCCAGTTCTTTCCTGACGGCAACCGCCATCTTTTCCATCAAATAAGGCTTTTTGACATACGCGCCGGCACCCAGTCGCTGGGCTTCCTTGACCCGTTCTGATTCAGAATAGCCGCTTGCAATAATGGCCTTCTGGGCCGGATAAATTTCAAGGATGCGCCGGTAGGTCTCAAGCCCGTCGATGCCGGGATCCATGATCATGTCCAAAATGAGAAGATCGGCCGTGCGGGTTTTCAGGTAGTCAACGGCCTCTTCCCCGCTGGAAACGGATTCTACTCTGTAGCCGAGCTTGGTTAGAATACCGCTGGCAATGTCCCGTTGTTCCTTGATATCGTCTACTATCAGCAGGAACTCTGCCCGGCCCCGGTAATCCTCTATGGAGGGTCGGGACTTTTTGCGGGGTGAAGGCTGCCTGCAAGCCGGCAGGTAGATAAAGAATCTGGTTCCCTGGCCCTCGGTGCTTTGAACATCAATATAGCCCTTGTGATCTTTAACCGTTCCCCATACAACCGCCATTCCCAGGCCGGTACCGCTTCTTCCCATGGCCTTTTTGGTGTAGAACGGTTCAAAGATGCTTTCGATATCTTTAGCTGCTATACCGATTCCGGTATCGCTGACCGTCAGGGTGACGTAATCACCTTCTTCAATGTCGTCATAGCCGCTGATCGGTTTGTCGATGTACCGGTTTTCACTTGAAATAGTAATGGTTCCGCCGTCAATAAGGGCCTCAGCGGCATTGGAGACCAGGTTCATGACCGTTTTAGACAGATGGACGGGAGACCCGGCAATGCTCAACAGGTCGGGTTCAAGACTGCTTTCAAGTGTTAAATCGGGATGGGTTTGTCGCAGTCTTTCATATTCAGGACTTTGCAGATAGTCCCAAATAATATCATTGAGGTCGACGACCTCCGAGACGGCCACTCCCCTGCGGGCCAGGGTTAACATGTCCTGGACTATATTGGCCGCTCTTTCGCCCGACTTTTTGATTGCCAGGAGAGAAGATTTCAAGGGGCTGTTTGCGGGAAGATCCATCAAAATCAACTCCGGGTAGCTTATCAGTCCGGACAGTACATTGTTCAAATCGTGGGCCACACCGCCGGCCAGGGTCCCGATCGCTTCCATCTTCTGAGCCTTGCGCAGTTGTTCTTCGCTTTCGCGGATTTTTTCTTCGGCATGTTTGCGTACGATGATTTCATTCTGCAGTTCCCGGTTGATCATCTGCAGAGAACTTTCTCGGGCTTGAATATCAGCCGCCATTTCTTTAATTCGCCGGGCAATGCCGGTAAGCTCGATGTGGTGAATCTCTTCAAACCCGTAAGCATAATCTCCCTGGGCGACCCGGTCGATACCCTTTTGAAGGATGATGAGGGGTTTGCGCATAAATACCCGCAGCAGGATCCCGGTAGTGATAAAGATCACAATCAGGGATGCGACCAGGATCATAAGAATCGTATTGCGAAGCCAGGCCAGATCTTCTTCAATGGCAGCCAGGGAGAAAACCAAATCCGCATAGCCGATTACCTGACCTTTGTGAGAGATAACAACGCTGCGGCTGAGAAGACCCTGCCCATCCTGCCGCCCGAGGGCTATGAAGAGGGTTTTACCCCGGGCGTCTTTTATGTGAACTTCATCGATCACGTCACTTTGCAGAAATGAAATGCCGATTTTGCCGATCTGCTCGTCATCATAGTCCCAGAGCGGTACCACCAGAACCTCGCTGAGGTTTTCCGCGTAATCGTCCGCCTTTTTATCAAGTTCCTGCAACAGAAACCGGGACTGCCGGCTGTATACATAGGCCAATAAAACGCCCTCAAACAATATCAGAAGAATGATAAGGCTTATCGCCAGCTCTTTTGAAAGTGATCGCCGTCCGAAAAACCGTATCGTCCTGCGGAATGTATGTTGGGTTGCTTTTTCTGCCATTTTTTCTTTCCGGGGTGACCGGGTTCTTTATTTTAAATCGAAAACCTGACCCTATGGACCCGGATCTTTATTCAGCACCCAGGCGGTTATAAGTTCCGTCTTCTTTGATTTCATCCAGGGTTTGCTGCCACTGGTTTACCAGAGAGTCCGCGCTCTGAATCGAAAAAGCGATGTAATTTTCAACTCGTTTAATAGGAAAGACCAGCTTCAGCTGATCGGGGTTTATGCCGGCCTGCCTGGCCTGATACGACATGTTAAAATCGGAACTGACCCACAGGTCGATGGTCCCGTCCATGATATGCCGGATGTTGTTGAGGTTCCTGTTGGTGCTGACCAGATTTCGAAATCCTTTTGCCAGCAGATACTGTTCTTTGGCATCTTTGTGGTAGGTGCCGATGCGGGATACGGTTTTGGCCTCTTCAAGGGAACTGATTTGTATCGCCGAATCTTTTCTGGCGTAAAAGCCCCAGGTCTGGGAATAAAGCGGCCCCACCCATTTGAACAATTTTTCGCGCTGCGGCAGGCGGGTGGTAGAAAACAGCGCGACGTTTGATTGGGTCAGTGCCAGGGTGTAGCCCCGGGCCCAGGGTACGGTCTGGATCTTATCCGGTAATTTGAGCCGGCGCAAAATCTCACGCACAATTTCAACCGACACCCCTTTTAATTTACCGTTGTCCAGGTAATTGGCGGGGGGGGAGTCCTCTGTGAATATCTTCAGCTTTGCGGAGGCGATCTTGGACTTCGCCGGCAGGGGTCGAATTTCCGGGATGTTTTCCTCCGGCAGCCATTTTCTGCTGATCTTTTTGAAGGTGCCGTCACGCTTCATTTCATCCAGGGCAGCCTGCCATTCTTGGGCGACAACTTGTGGCGTACCTTTGGAGAGGGCGATGTAAGCATAATAATCTTTGAACGGCAGGACGAGCTCGACCTCGCCGGGGTCGATGCCGATCTGCCTGGCAATCGACGAGACCCCCAGGTTGCTGTAGAGCCACAAATCCACGCGGCCGGACAACAATTTTTTCAGATTGCTGGCCGGCGACTTGGAGCTGTCCAGATTGGTAAAGCCCTGGGATTTGAGCAGCTGCTCCCTGACATCATCTTTATAGGTGGCGATGGCGCTGACTTTTTTGGCGTCGTCAAGAGATGTCAAGTCCGGTCCGGTTCCCTTTTTGGCGTAAAAACCAAAACGCACTTTGTAGATTGGCCCCACCCAGTGAAACAGGTTTTCGCGCTCTTTTGTTCGAGCGGTTGAAAACAGAACGACGTTGGGCCGGGTCTGGGCCAGTTGATAGCCCCGGGCCCAGGTCATTACCTGAATATCAGCGGTCTGATTTAAACGGCGCATAATTTCGCGGACAACTTCGGTGGACGATCCGGTGAGAACCCCATCCTTGATGAAATTAAACGGCGGGCTGTTTTCGCTGATGATGGTAAGTTCCTGAGATAGTCCGCTGGTGACCGGCAGCACAAAAAAAAGAAATATGCCGAGAGCAAGTTTACGCCTCAAAATGACCTTTCCTTATCTAATCTTGGTATTGGAAGTATAAACATTAATACTAACCACAAATTTGTTCGAAGGCAATACCTAACCCGGATCCGTCGAAGCCGGGCAGGCTGAAATCGCTTCACATATTTATAAGTTTCAGGTGTCAGGTGTCAGTTTTAACGCCAAATCCGCAATCCGCAATCCCAAATCCCAAATCGAGTGAATCCCAAATCCGCAATCATCACACCCGGACCGGTCTCCAAAGCCGCCCATTATACCAGATTCTTGAAAACGGTTCCCCGACGGGTACGATCGAATTCGGCAGATCGTCGGGGGAAATGGCAATTTCTTTCTCCCGGTACATCGGGTCCCAGGGTTCGACTATGACGACGCCTTTGACCAAAGGCACCAACCGGGGCAAAATTGGCTGCCCCCAAAGTCTCTTACCGGACTCTGTCTGAAGATCCTTCAAGACCGTATATTTTAAAAGATCGTGCAGGGTCACCAAAGTTGGTGGGCTTAAAGGTATCCTGCCTTCCAGGTTGCCCGCCAGGCCTTCTTCAGGGCTTATCCACATGCCCTGCACCGTTTCTCTGGAATCCGGCCGGCAATACTGGTCTGCCGGCATGGTGGCCAGGAAGAACCGGGTGTCAAAGCGGCGCTTCATCAACTGCGGGGTAATCCAGTGAGACCACCGTGAGAGGTCCGTCAAGGTCAGGCACCATTTGGCACTGACCACAAGCTGAGCGAACCAGTCTTGGGCTGGGTTTTCCGCCAGCCGCAAGCGGCAAACCCTTTCAAGACTTTCCTCGAACGCTTCCTCTTTTGAAGCCAGAAAAACGCCCGCTTCTTCCAGGGTTTCGCGAATGGCGGCCACACAATATGCCAGCATTTGTTGCGGTGCGAGATCCCCTCCAAACCGGGCGGAAACGCCCTTTAGATTCAGATCCGTGTGGTTTTTAAACAGGCTGTAATTGCGGTCCTCCTCATCCAGGGTTCCCCCGGGAAATACAAAATTTCCGGCCATAAAGCTGCTTTGGGAACTTCTTTTAAGAAGATAGACCTGCAGCCTGCCGGCTCGCTCACGGGTGAGGATAACGGTTGCAGCTTCGGCAATTTTTAGATCTCTCTTTTGTCGGGTGTTCATATTTTTTAAATAGCAGTTCCTTGAAGCCGCGGTCAAACAAAAAGGATATTGCTTGACTTTACTTTCCTTTTTGGCTTAATTTTGGTGATAAACGAATCCCAAGGAGGGTGCCTTTTTGTTTTCAGCAAAGGAAATAATTGAACTGGCGATTAAAATAGAGAAAAACGGCGAAGCCGTATATCGCAGCGCTATTGAAAAAGTGCCGAACCCCGGACTGGTTCCTTTGCTGGAGTGGATGGCCGATGAAGAGGTAAAGCATGCCAACTGGTTCGCCGAATTGAAGCACAACCTCGAAACCAAGAATGAGAACCCGTTTGTGGAAGAGATGGGTCACGAGCTTTTTAACGAGATGCTGGGGGATAAAAATTTTTCCCTCAAGGATGTTGATTTCGCTACCATCGAGGAAATCGATGATCTGATCGAAACTTTTATCGAATTTGAAAAAGACTCCATCATCTTCTACGAGGTATTGAAACCCTTTGTAGAAGACCCCGTTGTCCGGGAGTATTTAAACAAAATAATTGACGAAGAAAAGCACCATATCGAACTGCTGAAAGAAATCACGGATCGCAAGGAAGTGTTTACGACGATTAGTGATTAGCGGCTGTTTCATCCTTCCATGATTTACACCAGGGGTAGCCACCTGGCAGCCAAGGACATTAATAACCCTTTAATCCTGGCGGGTTATGCCACCTCATACCTGATCCCTAATGATTGGTGTTGAAATTTATCCATCAATGATTAAGTTGTCTAACAATATTCAGACCGCTGAACGGACCGATTTTACTTTTAACAGCTCGTGTCCGGATAGAACAAGCACCTAGTGAAAGATGAAGGAGAAGAACATCATGCATGCGAGATTATTGCATCCAAACGGCAGAGTTATGAACACTTTTTTTCTATCAATCGTTGCCCTGCTTGCCGTCGGATTCGGTCTGGCAGAAAATTCTTTTGCTGCTGCTGCCGAAGAAATTGACGCCAGCGCGAACGTCGCCACGAGACGCTTTTACAAGCAGGTAGACGGCGCCGAAGAGTTTGTCCGCAGTGCCAAAGGGTTACTGATAATGCCCGGTGTCAAAAAGGCGGCCTTCATCTTCGGGGGAGAGTATGGTGAAGGCGCCCTGAGAATCGGTGGGAAAACCGTGGATTATTACAACATCGTTTCCGGTTCCATCGGATTCCAGATCGGGGTTGAGGCCAAAGACATCATCATCGCATTTATGACCCAAGAGGCTCTGGACGGATTCCGTGCCAGCAGCGGCTGGGAGGCGGGAGTGGATGGCAACGTTGCCCTGATCACCATCGGTGCCGGAGAGCGCGTGGATACACGCACGATCAAGGACCCCATTGTAGGATTCGTTTTTGATGTTAAAGGGTTAATGGCAGACATTTCTTTTAAGGGGGCCAAATTTACCAAATTGGATAAATCAAAATAAATAAGCGCGGCTGATGCTGGATCGCGAGTTGGGTGCCAGAACCTATCCGCCGGGTTCCCCTTTTGATCCGGCTGCGGCTGCAGCCGGATGACCAAAGGTTACACCCGGCACTATTTTTTATTATATTTATGGAACACAATAATAGTCTGAGGCGCTATTCGGGCTCCATATAGCCGGAGCCGAAAACCTTGCGGCCGATTGAGACTCGGAGGTCTTTTTCCGGCCATTCCTGTTGAGATCCGGGCCAGTAGATTCCCTCCCAGACCACACGGTCCAAGCCCTTGTCTTTTCTGCACTTTAGACAAATGGGGATTCTGGCCCTTTTTTTTATCGCCTGGCCGGAAATGTGCTGCAAGGGTCCTACCGGGTCACCCCCGGCCGACATGCCGCAGAGCAAAGCGCAGCCGCAATCCAGGACCTTATAAGCCACCCCGATGGCGACTGGATGCTCGGCCAGGATGCTCCGGCAGGTTTCGCTGAAAGGGGTATTGGCATTGAAGTTATCTTTTTTCATTAGGGTACGATTTTTAGCACACCTCCTTTTTTGAAGTCAATGATAATACTTTACCTTCTATGGACATTATCCTGGGCTGATTTTACCCTGCCTGCAATGTGTTCTGCGCCCGGCCGCCAGTCAAGATACTTGACGAGATTCCCGCAATCATCTATTAACGATGATTTCATTGTGCAATCCTTTTTCGCTGACATCCTTATTTAATGCTTATGTCTGAGTATGCCCATAATAAAAACAGGTGGTATCGGAGCAGCCTGCCGTATTTGTTGACTGGTGTGGCCCCGTTGTGCTGGGGCGGCAACATTGTCCTGGCCCGCGGCGTGGCGGACATCATTCCTCCGGTCAGCTTTGCTTTCTGGCGCTGGACGATTGCCTTTATAATTCTGCTGCCCTTCACCTGGAGCCGTGCCAGGCAGGACTGGCCCCGGGTCATTAAATCCTGGAAGATCATGAGTGTACTGTCGATTCTGGGGATATCCTTTTTCAATACGATACTCTACACCGCTATGCACACGACCACGGCCATTAACGGGGCCATGATACAGACAACGATGCCGGCGGTTATCATTCTGGTAACCCTGTTGCTGTTTAAGGAAACGGTTTCCAAGCTGCAGATATTGGGCGTAGCCGTCTGCATCCTCGGGGCTTTTATTGTCATACTGCGCGGCCGATGGGCTACCTTGCTGGGTATGTCGTTTGCACCGGGAGATATCCTGATGATGGGTGCGGTTATCCTGTATGCCCTGTACTCAGCGCTTCTGCGCCAACGGCCGGCCATTCATCCCCTCAGTTTTCTTATCTATACCTTTGGCCTGGGTATCCTGTTTCTTCTGCCCCTATACGTCTGGGAGCTTTCCGGCAGTCAGACCATTACCCTGACTCACGATGTGGTTTTGAGTATTCTCTATGTGGCCCTGTTTCCGTCCATAGTGGCCTATTTTTGCTGGAACCGCGGCGTGGAGGTGATCGGGGCCAATCGTGCCGGTTTATTTATTAATCTGATTCCTGTTTTTGCATCGGTTTTGGCGATACTCTTTCTCGGTGAAACCCTGCAGGGTTTTCACATAATCGGCATGGCGCTGATTTTTGGCGGTATGATTCTGTTTAACCGTTGAGTTGACTTTTATAATCTAATTCAATAAATTTTAATGATTAATTAAAGGAGAAATTGTTCATGTCTACCTGGAAAGAATATTTAGAAGACAATGAATCCAGCTATCTGGACGAACTCTGTGAGTTTCTTCGCATCCCCAGCATCTCCAGTTTACCGGAGCATGCCAATGATGTCCGACAGGCCGCTGAGTGGGTCGCCGATCGTCTTAAAACTGCGGGAATCGAAGATGTTCAGGTATTGGCCACCCCAGGTCATCCGGTCGTTTATGGGCAGTGGCTGCATGCGTCCGGAGGCCCGACCGTCCTGATTTACGGTCATTTCGACACCCAGCCGGTGGATCCGATTGAACTCTGGAGCCAACCGCCGTTTGAGCCTGTGATCAAAGGTGATCGGCTTTACGCACGGGGAGCGTCGGACGATAAAGGCAACATGCTGGCCCCGATTCTGGCGGTCGAGGCCCTGCTGAAAACCCGGGGCAATTTGCCCCTTAACGTCAAATTCTTTTTCGAAGGACAGGAGGAGATCGGCAGCCCCCAGTTACCCGATTTCATTTCCTCCCATCGTGAGTTGCTGGCCTGTGACCTGATACTCAGCGCAGACGGCGGGCAGTGGGCCAAAGATCAGCCGACATTGGTGGTTGGACGCCGGGGGTTGTGCGCGGTGCAGATTGATTTGAAAAGCGCGTCCCAGGATGTTCATTCCGGCACTTATGGCGGCACTTTTCTTAATCCCATTCACGCTCTGGCGCGACTGATCGATTCGATGCGAAGTCCCGATGGCCGGATTATGGTTGATGGTTTTTACGATCAGGTGCGGGCGCTGTCTGATGCCGAGCGGGAACAGATCGCCCGGATTCCTTATAATGAAAATGAATACATGAATGGGTTGGGTGTCCAACAGTTGTTTGGTGAACCCGGTTACACAACCTATGAGCGGGCCTGGATACGTCCCACATTGGATGTGAACGGCATCTGGGGCGGCTTTCAAGGAGAGGGCATCAAAACCGTTATCCCCAGTGAGGCCCATGCCAAAATCACCTGCCGTTTGGTGCCGGACCAGGAACCCGATAAAATTGCTGAACGGGTTGCCGCCCATGTCGAAAAACATGCTCCTGCCGGGGTATCAGCCGCGGTTCAAAAACTGGTCGGCACGGCAGATCCTTATACGATACCGTTAGATCACCCGGGCAACCAGGCGGCCCGGGCTACCTTAAAGGAATTGTACGGTAAAGAACCCTATGTTACCAGGATGGGGGGAACCATACCGGTGAGCGGCATATTTTTAAAATTTTTTTTAAAATTTTTAGATGCCCATATGGTGAATTTTGCCTTTGGCCTCAATGACGAGAACATCCATGCGCCTGATGAATTCTTTCGGATCAGCAGCTTTAAACGCGGATTAAACGCTTATTGCATGATGCTGGAACGGCTGTCGCAGCAGTCAGTTTGATCGGAAAAGAAACTCCATGAAGTTTCATACGTGTCAGGGGCACCCAGGGATAACGAAAAGCTAAAGGAATAGAGCCAAAATGGTCCAAAAGCCGGATTATAAAGATCTGCAAAAAAGAATTGAATCCTTGCAGAAGGAAGTTACCCGCCACAGGATAAGAGAGGACGCATTCTGGCGGATCCAGGAGCGGCTGGGCCAGGTTATCGAAAGTATTCCCATTCCCCTCTTTGTTATCGATAATGACCACATCGTTACCCACTACAACCAGGCCATGGAGAATCTAACCGGCGTTGACGCCGATGAAATGATCGGCACCCGTGATCCGTGGAAAGCGTTTTATTCCGCCGCCCGACCCACCATGGCCGACTTTATCCTCGACGGCGCTCCGGAGGAGGAACTCACCCGGTATTATGAGGACAAATTTCACAAGTCGCTGGTTAAAGCAGGGGCTTACGAGGTGGAGGACTTTTTCCCGGATATCGGTGATGACGGCCGGTGGCTGTTTTTTACGGCCGCCCTCCTGACTGATTCGGAGGGCAACGTGTTTGGCGCCCTGGAAACCCTTCAGGACACCACCGAACGCAGACGTGCCATACAGGAGCTCTTAAAAACCGAACGGCGGTTTCGCACCTTGCTTGACTTTGCGCCGTACTCCATTCTCGTCTATACCATTGACGGTCTGGTCACCTACCTGAACCCGGCTTTTACGGAAACTTTCGGCTGGACCCTGGAGGAGTTGAGAGGCAAGCAGATTCCCTACGTGCCGCCGGAACTTGAAGCCGAAACCCGTGAATACCGCAGAAAGCTGATCGAGGGCAAGGTCATTCACCGCTATGAAACCCGGCGGCTGACCAAGGACGGTTCGGTACTGGACGTGGCCTGGAAAGCCTCGGTCTTCTCGGATGACATAAGAGAACCGGCCGGGGTGCTCGTGATTTTAAGGGATATCACCCGGGTCAAACAGATCGCCAGAAGCAACGAAGCCCTGCTGCGGATCAGTATGGCGCTGCCTGAGTATACGGAGCTTTATGAATTGCTGGATTATGTCAGCGGGGTGATCAAGGAGTTGATGGGCACTGAAGGCGGCGTGGTTATCCTGCTTGATGAACAGCGGCAGGAACTTTTTCTGCGGGGCGCGGCCTATGACGATACCGCCACCCAGCAAAGAGTGAAGGAAGTTCGTTTTCTTGTAGATGAACTGGTGGCCGGCAAAGTCATCAAAACGGGCAAGCCGATCATCATGAATGACATCGCGGGAGACTCGGAAATTCACATTGAGCGCGATAAAAAGCTGGGGTATAAAACCCGCAATCTCCTGCTGGTTCCCCTGAGAAGCAATGAGCGGGTCATCGGTACGCTGTGCGCTGTCAACAAGAAAGACGCCGGGTTTGATCAGGCCGATGTCGAGCTTTTGAGCCTGCTGGCCGGAACGGTGGTGCTATCCATAGAAAATGCCAGGTTTTCCGCCGAGCTCAAAAAAGCCTATATGGAGGTTTCAAGCCTGAACCGGGCCAAGGACAAGGTTATCAACCACCTGTCCCATGAATTAAAGACCCCGGTTGCGGTTTTGCGCACCGCTCTGGTGACCTTGGAAAAGAGGCTGGGAGATCTGCCCCCCGCCAGCTGGCAGCCCACCATTGAAAGAGCACGCCGAAATGTCGACCGCTTGCTGGAAATGCAGTATCAGATTGATGACATTATGCAGGATAAAACCTACCAAACCCCGACGCTTCTGTCCCAGATCGTAGACCGTTGCACCGATGAGCTGGAAGCGATTGCGGCTGAGACATTCGGAGAAGGCCCGGTGGTCGAGAAATTCAAAAACCGGATACAGGAGGCCTACGGCCTGCGTCAGTTGGCTTCGGAAGAAATACAGCTGGATGTCTTCATCAGGAAAAGGCTCGCGTTATTACAACCCGCGTTTGCCCATCGGCAGGTCGATATCGCCACCCGGTTGGATACAACCCCACCGGTTTACCTGCCGCCGGATTCACTGCCAAAGATATTTGACGGCTTGTTAAAAAACGCTATTGAAAATACCCCCGATGAGGGTCAGATAGAAATTGTTGTAACCAACAAAGAAGAGGGATTGAAAATACCCCCGATGAGGGTCAGATAGAAATTGTTGTAACCAACAAAGAAGAGGGGACTCTGCTGGAGGTGCGGGACTTTGGCGTCGGGATTACGAAAGAAAATCAAACCAGAATATTTGAAGGGTTTTTTACTACCCAGGAAACAATGGATTATTCCAGCAAAAAACCCTACGATTTTAATGCGGGGGGTAAAGGGGCGGATTTGTTGCGCATGAAGATTTTTTCGGAACGTTATGGTTTTAAGATTGCGCTCAAGTCATCTCGCTGTCCACTGCTTGCCAAAGTCGCCGACGTCTGTCCCGGTAGAATCAGCCGGTGCCCCCATTGTCAAAAAGGCCGCGGTTGTCATCAATCGGCGGTCACCGTCTTTTCGCTTTATTTCCCACCGCCGGCATCTTATCAATAGTGTTGCGCCCCACAAATATATGAACTATCAGCTAAGGGCAATGGGAAGTTGTTCGATTTTCAGCGGCGTGTCGTAAATTCTTAAGAGTCGATCGTTGGGGAGTTCTTTCCAGTTGTTCGGTTTTAGGTGCGGCGATTCAATTGGTTGGGAGCAAAAGATGACGCAGCCGGGTAATGTGCAATAATACATTGTGTAATACGCTTCCCATTTTCTATACCGCCTGATGACATATAATTCACTCCCGTTGCTCAACATGCCGTTCAGGGCATTGTAATCGGCATCGATGGCGGCAACGGCGGTTGCGATGGTTCGGGCAATTGTCTGGTCTTGCGGTCGGCTCATTATTTTCGTCAGCAGGTAATGAAAAAAATGCTCGCTGTCTGATCCGTCCGATGTGAGCGTCAGTGATGGATCGCGGGGCAGGGATTCGGCCTCGAAGATGGTCCCGTTGTGGGTAAGCGCCCAGCCGTTATGATGAAAGGGGTGGGTGTTGGACAGCGTAATAGGGATGATGTCACTGGCTTTGCGCAAATGGCACAACAAAAGGTCGGGATTCCCGGGGGTGGCATAAACGGCCTCCCGGTACCCGGATGCCTCGTGGGCCGGACCCAGTTGACGTACTACCGGAATCATCGCTGTTTTATTGCGGTTGGCTATGGTTATCCCCCAGCCGTCCTTGTGGCCCGGTTCCTGGTTCTCTGCGGGCGGAATATGGCCGAATTTCGCCTGTTGGCTGAAGGCCATGGCAATGTCGCGCCAGATATCAGTCTGACCATAGATTCCCAGTAGTCTGCACATACAATGACCCCTTTATCCGCTATAGGTTCTCAATTAATTATTTCGTCGGAAAAACACCCAGGTCATATATTTCAAATTTGACCGGTGTTTTCAGCAGGCCTTTCAGCTTGGTCTCGTTCGCTGCCCTCTGGTCACTTTCCTCCCAATGGATCCAGTCTTCCACGGTTTGCCAGGTGGAGACCACCGCAATACGGCAAGGGTCGTAATGGTTGACCCAGGTTTCCCCCGAAATATAACCCGGCCGGCCCATGGCCTCACGTCGAAAATTGCTGAGAAGTTCAAAGGCCTTTTGGGCGGCATTTTCTTTAAACTGCCGTTTGATAACAATTTTTATGGCCATATCGATCTTCCTTTGTTTAGAGTGGTTTAAGGTTTTAAAAGGGAATATAATCATTTTATCCAAAATTTCTATCCGTACAAATAGATATTTGCGTTAGGTCGCAAAAATTGATAAACTTAAAATAAGCTTGTCTAGGGAAAGGCCCGTGATTAAAAAAAATGATTAAGAATATTTCAAAATTAAATATTGTGCGCATCGGCAGTGACATTACTTACAGCAGCCTGAAAAAAATCGGCAGCGGAATTCTAGAGTCGTTTTGCGGCCTCATAAAAGAGGTTGATTTTTCGCATCATGATTCCCCCGTTGTCGAAAGCATCGATGCCCAGCTTTTAACCATGATACTTGATGAAGAGTATGCCGGCCATACACTGGGAATAACCGACGCAGATTTGAAAACCGAAGATGATGACGAGTTTTATAATTCCATTCTCGGTGGTAAAAACCCTAAAAACGATGTCGCCGTCGTATCTACCAATAAACTGACCCCTCAGAATTTGAATACGGACAGGAAATATGGTCTGTTCATTGACCGGACTCTGAAGGTGTCGCTGCATGAAGTGGGACATAATTTTGGTTTAACCGATCATGCCTCCTACCGGCCGGCGCGTAATGGGTTGTTATGTCCGATGAGCCGGGGCGAGTTTAACAAATTCGGTTATCGCGGCTATGTGAAAGTTATTATTGACGGCCGGGGAAAGAATTTTTGCGATGAGTGCATTCATTTTTTAAAGAGTGTTTACGGCCATAGACGTCCCTCAAAGCATTTTTTAAAAGACGCCCTGGTGCCCTCGGCCCATTAACGGTTATTGGTTATTGGTTAATCGCAGCGGTAGCGGCAACCATCCATCACTTCCTACTCCAAAGTTTCAATCCAGAGCTTGTTTTATGACCCATTGTGGTGTAAGTAGCGACTTTATGCACAATAACAGGGGGTTGGATTGTGGGAGCGGCTTTCCAGTCGCGATCAACGTAAAAACCTGATAAACAACCACCAAAGTCAAATATATGATAACCAAAGGTTGGAGATTAGAATGATTACGTTGCTGGATTACGGCGCAGGCAATGTCAGAAGCGTCATTAATGCCATCGAAAGCCTGGGTGAAACAGTCAACGTCGTCACCTCGGGTGAGGATATTCTGGCAGCCGAAAAACTTGTCTTCCCCGGGGTGGGGGCCTTCGGCAATATGATGCGTATCCTGCGTGAAAAAAAATATATTGAGCCCTTGACGACCTATTTAAGAGCGGATCGGCCCTTTCTGGGAATCTGCCTGGGATTGCAGGTCCTGTTTGATTACAGCCAGGAGGCTTCGGATGTCAGGGGGTTGGGTTTCATTGCGGGGGCGGTGAAGCGCTTTGCCATTGATCTTTCGGTTCCCCACATCGGATGGAACGGGCTGAATTTCAAGCAGTCCTCGCGGATTTTTGCCGGGCTCCAAGAAAATGAAAAATTTTATTTTGTCCATTCTTATCATGTGGTTAGCGATGATCCGGGAGTGGTTTTGACGACCACCGACTACGGCTGTGAATTTGTCAGCAGCATTCAGAAGGGAAATGTCATCGCAACCCAGTTTCACCCGGAGAAAAGCGGCCGGGCCGGTCTGCGCTTACTGCAAAACTTTCTCGAATCCACTGCTGAAGCCGTCAGGCCGGCACAATCCGCCAGCCAGACGACGCTGGCCAAACGGATCATTGCCTGCCTGGATGTGCGCTCAAACGATCAGGGCGACCTGGTGGTCACCAAGGGAGACCGATACGATGTCAGGGAAAACGGGCATGTCAGAAATCTCGGCCAGCCGGTGGAACTGGCGCGACGATATTACCAGGAAGGCGCCGATGAGATCACCTTTCTTAACATTACCGGTTTCAGGGACTTTCCCCTGGAGGATATGCCGATGCTGGAGATATTGAGGCAGACCTCCCGCAATGTATTTGTGCCGCTGACCATCGGCGGCGGGATCCGTGATTACACCGATAAAGATGGCCGCCACTACACGGCCCTGGAAGTTGCGGCCGAATATTTTCGATCCGGGGCGGATAAAGTATCCATCGGCAGCGATGCCGTTTTAATTGCCGAAGCCTATCTGGAAACCGGCCACCGGACCGGCCTCAGTGCTGTCGAAGAGATCGCCCGCGTTTACGGCAACCAGGCGGTGGTCGTTTCCATCGATCCGCGCCGAGTTTATGTCAGAAGCCCGGAGGAGGTCGCGCATGCGGTCATTCCAACGACCCTTCCGGGACCGGACGGCGAGGGGTACTGCTGGTACCAGTGCACCGTCAAGGGCGGTCGGGAAGGCCGTGACCTGGACGCGGTCACCCTGGCGCAGGTATGCGAGAAGCTGGGTGCGGGGGAAATTTTGCTCAACTGCATCGACCGTGACGGCACCAACCTGGGATTTGACATTGAATTGATCAATGCCGTGGCAGCGGCGGTCTCCATTCCGGTCATTGCTTCCAGCGGTGCCGGCAAGGTGGAACATTTCCATGAAGTCTTTACGGCCACCGCGGCCGAATCGGCCCTGGCGGCCGGTATTTTCCACCGCCGGGAAATTCCCATCGGCGATGTAAAAAAATATCTGGCAGATAATCAAGTGGAGATCAGGCGATGAAGGCGCTTTTCGGCGTCGCTGCGACAATTTATTTCTGCCAATAAAGGTTTGGTTTCATACTGTTTTACTTTGTTTTAATTCCAAATGTCTGGTTGACACGTCATAAAAATTTTGTAATGTTTCTACACTAACGCCTGACACCTGACACCTTGTATCTCTTTTAATAATGACAGAGTCTAACTCCCAAAGTACCGATTGGCTGTCAAATATACTTGCCAAAACCATGCAGGGGCCACTGCCGCTGTTTTTGATGCTGGTTGCCATTGTCGGCGGCATCGTGGCCCTGACGATTACGGCGCGTGAAGAAGAACCGCAGATCATCGTGCCCATGGCGGATGTGCTCGTGGCCGCCCCCGGGCTCAGTGCTGAGCAGATAGAGCGTCAGATTGCCACCCCCCCTGGAAAAAATCCTCTACCAAATTGACGGGGTCGAGGATGTCTACTCGATGTCCCGTCCGGATCAGTGCGTGGTAACGGTTCGATTTTTTGTCGGTGAGAACCGGGAGGATTCGCTGGTTAAAATTTACAACAAGGTGTTTTCCCAGATTGACCGCATTCCGGCTGCTGTCCAATCATGGGTGGTCAAACCGGTCGAGGTTGATGATGTCCCCATCGTGGTGGCCGTTCTGTGGAGCGATAATCCCGGGTTGACCGGTGATTATGAATTAAGGCGGATGGCCGAAGAAATCGAACACGACCTGCAGT
>JAFDDW010000307.1 GCA_019310665.1 Deltaproteobacteria bacterium | reverse complement strand
TTCTCGAGCATGCAATGATTATCTGCCAGGAAGAGACCATCCAGGCGCGAAACCTGCCTGAACACCTGCAGGTCCGTCGCACCACCCGCAAACCTCCTGCAAGAAGAAGCTTTAAACCGTTACAAGACTCAGAAAACGAGGAACGCGCTAAAATTATTTCCCTCCTAAAACGGCACAACGGACATCGCTCCGAGACGGCCAAAGCATTAGACATAGACCGCACAACCCTATGGCGTAAAATCAAGAAATATGAAATCGTTCCTTGATCTAAGCATTCAGATGAATGTTGCAAAAACAAATTTGCAACATCGTTGCGCAACATAATCTAACCATTTCCCACCGATACTATTCATAATATACTGATTTTAATTCTATTTTTGTAACAATTTGCTTCGTTATGTTGCATATCCTTGCAACATTTTGACCCATTGGATTGAACTGGGCCTTCGTCTGTTCTTTATTTAACCTCTTGTAATCAAACAGAAATCTTTCCATATATCCCTTCTGGCACGTTCTATGCTCTATAATCAACATAGGTTGAACCGATTAGTTTTGATTTAAAATCAACCTTAACTGGGTGTGCCATCCCTCATCGTACAGCAGAGGTCATTTTGGCCGCAGCATTACAAAGAAAAAAAATACTCATCGTTGACGATGAATTGGATATGCGGATTTTCCTGTGCAATTTGCTGGGTAACTGTGGTTACGAACCCATCGATGCCGGTGATAAAGACGAGGGGATGCAAAAGGCCGTGAGAGAAAAGCCGGCCCTGATCATCCTCGATGTAACGATGCCCAAAGAAACCGGCATTCAAATGTATCGAGAGCTCAAAGAGCATGAAGCCCTCAAGAATGTTCCGGTGATTATGGTGTCAACCATCGACAAAAAAACCTTTTCATTCTATCAGAAATTTCAGGCCACACCTCGGCATAAAGTCGTTCCTGATCCTGGTGCCTATTTAGAAAAACCTTTGGAGGCCGAGGAACTCATCGAGCTGGTCCGCACATTGACGGAAGCCGATGGATGCGGAGAATTGACTATTGACGATTGAATATTCAATCATTTGAAAATAGGAAAAATAGCCCGATATATTTTTTTTGCCACAAAATGCACAAAAATAATTACTAAGGAAAGTGGTTTTGACTGATGAATTACAGTAACCGTGTTGATCCCGAACTTTATCGCGAGCTGGCCAAATTCGGTGCCAAAGATATAGAGATCTGCATGCAGTGTGGCACCTGCAGTGCCTCGTGTCCCCTGTCCAGCGGAACGAATCCGTTTCCACGCAAGATATATCGCTATATTCAGCTGGGGTTGAAGGACAAATTGCTCAAGTCGACCGAACCCTGGCTGTGCTACTACTGCGGTGACTGCAATAAGGACTGTCCGCGGGGGGCCGAGCCGGCTGAAACGATGATGGCAACCCGCCGTTGGCTGACCGCTCAGTACGACTGGACCGGGCTCGCCAGGCGGTTTTATCTCTCCGAGGCCTGGGAAATCGGTGCCCTAATTGCGGTGGCCCTCGGCATCATTCTTCTCTTCGGTCTGTTCCATGGGCCGGTGGTCACCGATCATGTTTCCGTCAATTCCTTCTCGCCGGTTCTGTGGGTTGAAATCGGTGATTTGGTAATGGCTGTCATCCTGTCGGCGTTTCTACTGTCAAATGCATTTAGAATGTATCGTTTTATCATGAGCGACACCAAGGTGCCGTTGTGGCTTTATATTACCGAAGCCAAAGCCTTTGTCCTTAACTTTTTAACCCAGCATCGCTGGCGGCAATGCGGGGAGGACCGCAGTCGCTGGCTGAAGCACTTCATCCTGGTTAGCGGCTATCTGACCATGATGATGCTGATCATTGTTTTTATCCGCTGGTTCCAGGTCGACGACAGCAGCTGGCATTTCACGAGTATTTTCGGCTATTACGCCACCGGTGTCCTGCTCGCCATTACGGTGGAAATGTTCCGCAGCCGGCTTAAGAAAGAGGAATCCCTCCACCGCTACTCAGAGTTTTCCGACTGGCTTTTTTTGATCCTGCTTTTCTTTACGACCCTGACCGGCATTATGATGCACGCCCTGCGCATGGTCGGATGGCCGATGGGGACCTATGTCATGTATGTCATCCACCTGGCCATCGCCGTGCCGATGCTGATCATAGAGGTCCCTTTTGGAAAATGGTCCCATCTCTTCTACCGACCGCTGGCTATATTTTTGGCCACCGTCAAGGAAAAGGCGTCAAAAAACTCCAAGGTCGATGTTGCGGATGTCATGGCCGAGGTCGGAGAAACCTTTATGAGCTGTCTGCAATGCGGCACCTGCACCAGCGTATGTCCCTGGAACCAGGTTATGTCCTACAGCCCGCGCCGGATCCTGCGGCAGCTCACATTGGAAACCGGAACCGAGGCGTCTGTCGATCAGGCCGTCTGGAGCTGCGTCACCTGTAACTCGTGCACCGTGAACTGTCCGCGCGGTATCGAAATCATCGACGTCATCAAGGCGGTACGGGGTCTCAATGTCATCGCCGGCAGAATGCCCGAGTCCTTCGAGACGCCGCTTGACAGCCTGAAGGCCAACGGCAATCCCTGGGATGGTGTTCGCACCAAGCGTCTGGAATGGGCCGGAGACCTGGACCTGCCGGCGTTTACACCTGAGCACGAGTACTGCCTGTTCACCTGTTGCACAACCGCATATGATCCCGGTAACCGCAAAGCCGGCCGGGCGCTGCCCCAATTGCTGGAAGATGCAGGCATTGCCTTTGGGACCCTCGGTGCTCAAGAAAATTGCTGCGGTGACCCGGCTCACAAGCTGGGAGCGGCTGAAATATTTTCGGAGCTGGCCCTTAAAAATACCGATCTCTTTTTACAGGCCGGCGTCCAGAAGATATTGACCACTTCGCCCCATTGCCTCAACGCTTTTAGAAATAACTATGACGGGTTGAAGGGTTCGGTTGCCAGTGAGCATTACACCGAGCTTCTCGACCGGCTGGTCACGGCCGGCCGCTTAAGACCGATCCTGGAAGTAGCCGGCACGGTCACCTACCACGATCCCTGTTATCTGGGGCGTCACAATGGCATCTACGAGGCGCCCCGCCGGGTCCTGCAAAGTATCCCGGGGCTTACCCTGATCGAGATGGCCAGCAATAGAGCAAGCAGTTTGTGCTGCGGAGGCGGCGGCGGCGGTGCCTGGGGCGACGCTCCCCGCAATCAGCGCTTGGATGTGCTGCGGGTCGAAGAAGCTCTGGCCACCGGCGCGGAGGTGATCGCCACAGCCTGCCCCTTTTGCATCCGCATGCTCAATAATGCTGTCAGGGACCTCGGTGTCGAGGATCGAATTGCCGTGCGGGACCTGGCTGAGTTGCTATTGCAGTCGGTGAAGATGAAAGATGAGACCAGGATAACGGAAGGCGTTGATTTGGGAATTGATCGGGAGGTCTGCCATGTCTGAACGAATCGGTTTTTATATATGCCACTGCGGCATCAATATCGCTTATCGGGTTCGGGTGCAGGAAGTCGCCGAGTTTGTGGCCGCTCTGCCGAATGTGGTGATGTCACGTGATTATCTGTTCATGTGTTCCGATCCCGGGCAGGAACTAATCGAAAATGATATCCGCGAGCATCATCTCACCCGGGTGGTCGTGGCCTCGTGTTCCCCGCGCATGCACGAAAAAACCTTTCGGGCTGCCTGCCAGCGGGCCGGTCTCAATCCATTTCGGGCCTTTCACATGGTATCCGTGCGTGAGCAGGTTTCGTGGGTCACCGAGGATGAAGACCAGGCCACCCAAAAGGCCAAGATTCTGGCCGGCGCCGGTATCTTGCGCGTCACCCACCAGGCTTCCCTGACAGCGGCCACGTTTCCGGTATGCACCAACACCCTGATCGTGGGCGGAGGCATCGCCGGCATGCAGGCCGCCCTCGATATTGCCAAGGCCGGATTCAAAGCTTACCTGGTGGAGCGACAGCCGACGATCGGCGGACACATGCTGCAATACGACAAAACCTTTCCCACCCTTGACTGTGCGGCCTGCATCGGCACGCCCAAGATGGTTTCCGTCGGCCAGGAAGCAAACATCGAGTTGCTCTCATACAGCGAGGTGGAGGATGTCAGCGGCTTTATCGGCAATTTCACGGTAAAAGTCCGCCGCAAGTCGCGCTACA
>JAFDDW010000306.1 GCA_019310665.1 Deltaproteobacteria bacterium | reverse complement strand
GGTATCCTGAAAGATCTGCAGAGTGGCATAGTGAATGGAATCCAGCTCATCTCTGGAAAATGCCCCTAGCCCAAAACCCGCAGTGGTTCCGATACCGCTTCTTGACATTCGTTTCATGGTGGTATCCTTATTTATAATTTGTATTGCAAAAAGATATTGAAAATGTAAATGGTTTTCAAGTATAAGTCAAAATAATAAATTTCATAATTTAAGTAATCATGCGTTATTGGAAATAACCTGGAAAAGATAGTAAAATAATAAAAATATGAGCGATTACACAAAAAATCAATGTTACACAAAAAATCAATGGGAAAATCTTGTTGTTTCTCCCGAGGAGGTCCTGGCCCATATCAAGCCGGGAATGACTGTCTTTCTTGGAAGCGGAGTAGCGGAACCCCGCACGCTGATGAAATGTCTCATCGATTCGGGTCTTTCGAATACGAATGACCTGGAATTAATCCAGCTGAACAGCCACGGGGACATCCTTTCCTTAAAAAAACTTGACTGGCAAAGGTACCGCCTCAAAACGTTTTTCTCCACCTGGGTGTCCAGTGAGGCTGTTGTCGCCGGAAGTGTCGACTTGATCCCGGGTCGTATCTCCCAGATACCACGGATTATCAAATCCAAACGGATCCCCATTGATGTGGCCTTTATACAAATCACGCCCCCCAACGAAGCCGGATATTGCAGCCTCGGTGTGGCGGTTGACATCGCCCGGGAAGCCATGGAGCAGGCCTCGGTGGTGGTGGGGGAGATCAACCCCCAGGTCCCCTTCACATTCGGCGACACCATTGTCTCTGTTTCGGATTTTGATCTGCTGGTGAAGTCAACGGAACCGCCAACCTATTTCAAACGCCGGCCCGTAAACAAAATAATCGATCGGGTGGCCGCCAACATTGCACAGGTGATTGAAGACGGGGACTGTCTCAGCTTTACCACGGATTCTTTGTGCGAGGCTTTGGGCCGGCGCCTGACCCACAAGCGACACCTGGGTATCCATTCATCCTGTTTTACCGATGCCTTAATGGATCTCGTTAAAAGCGGTGCGGTGACCAACTATCGCAAGGTGGCTTTCAGGGGCAAATCAGTTTCTTCTTACGCCTTAGGGACACCGGAGCTGATGGCCTGGCTGGACCACAACCCCCTGATTGAATTTCAAGGTATCGAACAAGTGTTCGACCCCACCCAAATTGGCCGCAACCCCAATTTTGTAGCCGTGTTTCGGGCCCGCAAAGTGGATCTGTTGGGCCGGGTGGCTTTTTCCGTCGGCAAGGGCAACATCACCTCCGGGCCGGGTGAAGGGGCAGATCTGTTCACCGGCACTGAGATCTCTTCCGGAGGACGCACCGTGTTCGGATTGCCGAGCCGCAACCCCAGGGGAGACCCTAATATCGTGGTGATGCTGCGGGATCTTCGCAATCAGTTCCATATGCGCGAGTCGATTGATGTGGTAGTCACCGAATACGGCATTGCCAACTTGAAGTGGCGCACAATCCGGGAGCGGGCTCAAGCATTGATCGATATTGCGCATCCGGACGACCGGGAAAACCTTGTCGAACAAGCCAAGAAAAAGAGGATCCTGTTCTCGGACCAGATTTTTTTGTCGGAAAGCGCACGTTTATATCCCATGGAAATCACAACCGCGCGTATCTTCCAGGATGGTTTTAAGGTTCGGTTCAGGGCCATCAAGCCTTCCGATGAAGAAGCCATGCGTCGTCTTTTCTACCGTTTCTCACATGAGACGGTCTACCGTCGTTATTTATACCCCATCTCCACCATGCCCCATAAAAAAATGCAGGAATACGTCAATATTGATTACAGCCGGGTCATGTCGGTGGTAGCCCTTACCGGAGAGCCCGATCAGGAAACCATTATTGCAGAGGCAAGATTTGTCAAGGATGAGCAAAGTTCATACGGGGATTTGGCTTTTGTTGTGGATGAAAAGTACCATGGACGGGGGATCGCGACGGCCCTCTATGAAATGCTGATACGGCTGGCAAAAGAACGTGGGCTAAAAGGGTTTACCGCTGAAGTGCTGCAGGCCAACAAAAAGATGATGAAAATTTTTGAAAACGGCCATTTGCCGATAAACGCCCGGGTAAAGAATGGTTTATATGAACTGACTATTCCCTTTGATGTTCAAAGTTCACAGACTATTGAACCGTAACCACGGGGCACGGAGCATGCAGAATGACATACTGAGCAGTGGAGCCGAATAAAAGTTTTCCAACTTTGGATTTTTTGACGATTCCTAGAAATATTTGATCCATCTTCTGATCTTCGGCAAACTTCACCAGCTGCTCCCCGGAGGTCAGGTCTGTCAGCAGCAATTGTACTTCATAAGGCGGATCATCTCCTCCTAAAATTTCCTTAACCTCCCCTTCCATTTTTTCTTCCATTTTTTTGACTTTAGAATGTTTTAGCGGTTCTACCCGGGTAATCGTGTTGACCACCTCCAACTCCGCCTTCCAGATTTTAGCGTGCTCCCGGGCCACCTTCAGCGCTTTTTTGGCCGCATTTGTCTCATCATAACATACCAGGAACTTCATAAATACCTCCCACAAATTGTCACATTTACGATTGCACAAAGTCCACCGATTTGATCCCTTTGCGTTTTCGTTCCGCCAGGACACCGTCGAGCCAATCCGGATCCATTTCCGGTACGGATGAGAGCAAAAGGTCCGTATACTCATGGTGAGGCGGCGTAAGAATATCTTTTTTCAGGCCCTGTTCGACAATTTTACCCTGCAGCATGACGACAATCTCATCGGATATGGCCTTAACCGTTGCCAGATCGTGAGTGATAAAAAGATAGGATACGCTCAGTTCATTTTGCAGATCCTGCAGCAGTTTCAAAATCTCTTCGGCTACCAGTTGATCCAGGGCCGAGGTCACTTCATCACAGATAATCATCTCGGGCTTGGCCGCCAGGGCGCGGGCGATGCAGACCCTCTGCTTTTCACCTCCTGACAGTTCCCCGGGATATCGATCTATATATTTCTTTGGCGATAATTCGATCATTTCCAGCAATTCTATGATCCTGTCATTCTTTTCTTTGCCCTTCATGCCAAAGTAAAATGTGAGAGGACGTCCGATGACATCTCTTACCCGCTGTCTGGGATTGAGGGCTGTGTCCGGCATCTGATAAATCATTTGCATTATCCGGAGTGTTTCAAGTTTGCGTGATTTTAAAGCCGGCGGCAGTTCCTTGTCGCCATAGATGACCCTGCCTTCAAGCGGCGGCAGCAGACCGGTTATCACCCGTGCCAGAGTGCTTTTGCCGCTGCCGGATTCGCCGACCAATGCGACGGTCCGGCCACGTCTGACTTTAAGGTCAATGCCTTCAAGCACCTTTTCCGTTTCCTTTCCGGTGTAACTGGCCGACACATTTTCAACTTCCAGGACAATATCATGTTCCGTGGCAGACAGATCCTTGTCCTCCCTGAGTGTGCGGACCGAAAGCAATGCTCTGGTATATTCCTCTTTGGGGTTGGCCATCAGTTCCCTGGCATTATTTTCTTCGACCAGATCACCGTATCTCAGTACCATGATGCGGTCGGCTAGTTGAGCCACGACAGCCAGATCGTGGGTAATATAGATGGCTGCCGTGTTAAATTCCCGAGTTATTTTCTTGATGGCGGCCAGAACTTCGATCTGCGTTGTAACATCCAGCGCTGTCGTCGGTTCATCAAAGATGATGAGATCCGGTGTGCAGGCCATCGCCATGGCCACCATGGCGCGCTGCAGCTGTCCGCCGGAGACCTGGTGGGGATAGCGGTAACCGATCCCTTCAGGATCCGGCAGCAGCAGACGCCGGTAAATGTCCACGGCTTTTTCTTCCGCTTTGTGAAAATTCATCAGACTATGCCGAATCGGCGCTTCCGCATACTGCTTTATGAGCCGATGCGCCGGATTAAATGAGGCGGCGGCGCTTTGGGCGACATAGGAGATACGCACGCCTCTGATTTTTCTCAACTCCTCTTCCGGTGCGCCGAACAGTTCCATGCCGTCAAAGACAATCGAACCGGAGGCGATTCGGCAGCCCCCGCGGGTGTAACACATGGAAGCGAGCCCGAAGGTCGATTTCCCTGCGCCGGATTCCCCAATCAGACCGACAACTTCGCCTCTGTCCAAAGTGAGATCAAGGCCTTTTATGATCGGCAGCCATTTCTCTTCCTCTGAACTGTAGCCTTCTATCTCTATTTTTCTCATTTCAAGTAGATGGGTCATTGTTAATCCCCTATTTCATTCATCAATCCTTCAGTCCGCTGGCGATCTTCAGAAACCAGTCAACAATTAAATTCACGCCCACCGTCAGAAATGCGATGGCTCCCCTGCAGGCCATAGCGGCGTAAGAATGCCGAAGGTGATCGCCCCGGCATTCTCCTTGACCATGCCTCCCCAATCCGCCGTAGGTGGCTGGATGCCCAGGCCTAAAAAGCTTAGAGCGGCGATGAACAAAAACACGAAACAGAAACGCAGGCCGAATTCCGCAACCAGCGGCGGCATGGCATTGGGCAGGATTTCTTTGCGCATGATCCACCAGATTTTTTCACCGCGAAGCCTGGCCACTTCAACGAACTCCATAACTGCAATAACACCGCAATCACCAATATTAAAGCGGGAATAGACGTCCCGACCACAGACAGTGCGATTAATGCAAAAATAAGGGTGGGAAAAGCCATCAAAATATCGATAACGCGGCTTAGACCCAGTTCAGTCCAGCCCCCGAGTGTTGCCGCAAAAAATCCTAAAATAGAGCCGATAATAAATGAAATCATTGTTGTGACAAACGCTATCACTATGGTATTCCGGGCGCCGTAAACCAGGCGCGTGAACATGTCTCGACCTAAATGATCGGTTCCAAGATAATTTTCGCTGCTCGAAGGCATCCAGACGTCGCTGACAATTTCCGTTTCCCCGTAGGGGGCGATAATCGGAGCAAATATGGCTGCAAAGACATTAATCAGTACCATTGCCAGGCCGATGCGAGCGCTTAGCGGTGAGTGTCTTAGTAATTTTATAAACGCCATCTGAATTATTCTCCTTATCTTGATTTTGGATGCAGCATCCTGGGGTTGCTGAGAATTGACAGTATATCGGCTAAAAGATTAAGCGAGACATAGACGGCGGCAAAAATAAGACCGCTGGCTTGAACAACCG
>JAFDDW010000305.1 GCA_019310665.1 Deltaproteobacteria bacterium | reverse complement strand
GTTTTTCGGGGCGCGGGTGAACCTGGCCAAAACGCTTTTGTATGCCATCAACGGCGGCCGTGACGAGAAGTCCGGCGTGCAAATAACACCTCCTATGAAACCGATAACTTCAGACGTTTTGGAATTTGATGAGGTCATCAAAACCTATGAGAATATGCTGGACTGGCTGGCTCGTACCTATGTAAATGCGCTCAACATTATTCACTACATGCATGATAAATATGCCTATGAACGCGTGATGATGGCGCTGCATGATCGCGATGTCTTCCGTACCATGGCCTGCGGCATCGCCGGTTTGTCGGTGGTGGCCGACAGTCTGTCCGCTATCAAGTACGCGAAGGTACATGTCACTCGCGATGAGAGCGGTTTAGCGGTGGATTACAAAGTGGAGGGCGATTTTCCGCATTTCGGCAACAATGACGACCCGGTCGACGATCTGGCAGTGTGGGTCACCAAAACATTTATGGAAAAAATCCGTCAGAATCCGACCTATCGTGCTGCAACCCACACCCAGTCGATTTTGACCATCACGTCCAACGTCGTTTACGGCAAAAAGACCGGCAACACCCCCGACGGCCGCCGGGCCGGCGAACCGTTTGCACCGGGAGCCAATCCCATGCATGGTCGCGACACCAAAGGTGCCGTGGCCTCCCTGGCCTCTGTGGCAAAATTGCCGTATGACGAGGCCCAGGACGGTATCTCCTATACGTTCTCTATTGTTCCAACGGCATTAGGACGAACGGAGAAGGACCGTATTACCAACTTGATGGTCCTTTTGGACGGCTATAAGGAACACGGCGGTCAGCACATTAATGTTAACGTAATAGATCGTGATATGCTGCTGGACGCGATGCAACAACCTGAAAAATACCCCCAGTTGACTATCCGGGTATCGGGCTATGCAGTCAATTTCATTCGGCTTACCAGGGAACAACAAATGGATGTTATCAAGCGAACGTTTCACGAATTTAATACCGCTGCGACAGTCGGCCCCATCTGTCATGGTGTTGAAGTCGGACATGTAGACACCGCCAAGAATCCTGTGCCGGCAAGCGGCGACCAAGCGGCATAAAAGATAATAGTGTTTTTGGCTTTTGGTAGCTCTTTAGCCACCAAGACACGAGGGCACGAAGATAGAATTATTTTATAACCTTTATGGCTCTGTGTCTTAGTGGCTAAATTATTATTAAGAAAGAAGCAGGTTCTCCATGACGAATAAGAGCGACGATACCGTTGGCGGCCGGTATCACAGGCTTGATCTAAAAGCAGATCCAAGCGGTGAAGCTCGTAACGATCCGGATGAGACCGGACAGACCGGTTTTATTCATTCCTTTGAAACTGCCGGCACCCTTGACGGTCCGGGCATCCGATTTGTGGTCTTTTTAACGGGCTGCCCGCTGCGCTGCCTGTATTGTCATAATCCGGACACATGGCACGTCCGCAACGGTTCCCCGATGCCCGTCGATCAGGTAATGAGTGAAATTGAAAAATATGCCGACTTCCTGATCAAGGCCGGCGGTGGGGTAACGTTTAGCGGCGGTGAACCGCTGGTGCAGATACAATTTCTAGCCAATCTGCTGCGAAGGTGCAAACAACGCGGTCTCCACACCACAGTCGATACCTCCGGTGTCCTTGGTGAACGTATGACCGATGCGATGCTTGCCGATACCGATCTAGTTCTGCTGGACATTAAAGCATTTGACCCGGACATCTATCGCCAAGTGACCGGCGGGAAGGTGGCTTCGACGCAGAGATTTGCCAAACGGCTTTCAACCCTGGCAAAACCGACCTGGATCCGGTTTGTGCTGGTGCCGCAACTGACCGACGATTATGAAGATATTGAACATCTGGCCGATTTTGTGGCCGCGCTGCAAAGCGTGGAGCGGGTCGAAGTGCTTGCGTTCCACAAAATGGGCGAACACAAATGGGAGGCCCTGAACCTGGATTACCAGCTTACGGAAAGCGAGTCTCCATCAGAAGAGCTGATTGCACGGGTTCAGGATCAGTTCCGCCAAAGGAACCTGACGGTCTTTTAAAAGGAGGAGAAATATGATGAGAGGTCATATCCAGGCTTTGTTGCTGTCTTTGGCACTGTTCGTCACGATCACCGCCGCGACGTTCATCTTTGCGCAGAAGGCATCGGCGGAGCAAACTGGAAGCTTTACGGGGACCTGGATTGCCAGCGGTCAGCGCCAGACTTTTGACTTTGTGGAAGGTCGCGAGGTCGGCACCTTCGAGCTTACGGGCCATGTCAACCTTAAAGACGAGGTCGGTGAGGAAGAGGATTACTGGGCGGAGTGCGTGGGTCTGTCGGATTCTGTAGCAGGCAGCACAGCGCGCTGTGTCTGGCGGAACCTGAAAGGCCAGAAGGCCTACTGTGTTCTCAGCGGCCAACCGCTAAAAAAAGGCGTCAGGGTGACCGGAGAATTTGTCGGCGGCACCGGCAATTTGAAAGGGATCGGAGGCAGTTTTACCTTCACCTGGTTTTCTGTTTTTATAAATAAGGACCAGGGCATTTTTACGGGCCACACCAAGGATCTGACCGGCTCGTATCGAATCCCCTGAAGGGACAGTGTTACCGGGGCCCCTGGTCGTCAACAAGCAGATTCTATAATCCGGGTGCTTCGGACCCTGCCTTGTGAAAAAAACCTTACACGCCGGAATAAAATCCGCCGGAGTTTGGCAACCGATCATACAGATTGACAGCAATTGTGGAGGGAGGAAAATTCATATGTGGGTTATTGAACTTTTAGTCGTCTTGGGCTTCATCTTTTTGGGTTCCCGCCTGGGAAGTATCGGCATCGGGTTTGCCGGCGGCATGGGAGTGCTGGTTCTGGCACTGGTATTTGGTCTAAAACCGGGCGATATACCCATCGACGTTATCCTGATCATTATGTCCGTGGTCGCGGCCATCGCCGCCATGCAGGTGGCCGGCGGCCTGGATTATCTGGTTCAAGTGGCCGAACGGGTCCTGCGCAGCAACCCGAAATACATCACCTTTTTGGCCCCGCTGGTCACATACACCATGACGGTATTTGCCGGCAGCGGCCTGACGGCCTTTTCAACCCTGCCGGTGATCGCCGAGGTGGCCAAGCGGGAGGGTATCCGCCCATCGCGTCCGCTTTCGATTGCCACCGTCGCCTCGCAGATCGCCATCACTGCTTCTCCGATATCGGCGGCGGTGGTGTTCTTCGCGGCGGCCCTAGAACCGTTGGGGGTCGATTACGTGCAGTTGCTGCTGATATGTATTCCCACCTCTTTTACTGCGGTCATGCTGGCCGCTGTCGTTACCAACTTTCTGGGCCAGGATTTGAAAGACGATCCGGTCTACCAGGACCGTCTCGCCCAAGGCCTGGTGGCGATGCCCGCCGATAATGAGAAGCAGCGACAAGAACTGCGGCCGGGCGCCAAAACCTCCGTGCTGATCTTTTTGATTACAATTGTTGCCGTGGTCTGCTATGCCATGGCCATCAGCAGCACCGTGGGACTGATCAAGGACCCAGTATTAACGCGCGATGCGGCCATCATGACCTTCATGCTGGCCGCCGCCGCCGCCATTGCCCTGTTTTGTAAGATCGACTGCAACAAGGTACTTAACGCCGCCACCTTTAAATCCGGTATGAGCGCCTGCATATGTGTTCTCGGGGTGGCCTGGCTGGGCACCACCTTTGTAGCCGCGCACATGGAAGAGATCAACGTATTTGCCGGCAGCTTGCTGGAGACCAAACCCTGGCTGCTGGCGGTGGTACTGTTTTTCGCCAGCATGCTGCTTTACTCCCAGGCGGCCACGACCCGGGCCCTGATGCCGGCAGCTCTGGCGTTGGGCATCAGCCCGGTGGCGGCGATTGCTGCTTTTGCGGCTGTCAGCGCCCTGTTCGTTCTGCCGACCTATCCGACCCTGCTGGCGGCAATCGAGTTCGACGACACCGGTTCTACCCGTATCGGTAAGTACGTGTTCAATCATCCGTTTTTGATCCCCGGCGTACTGACAATTGCCCTGGCCGTGGCCTTCGGCTTTCTGCTGGCACCACTGATAATTTAACGTCTCGGAATTTCTACAACATACTGATAATATAGAAATATTTATCACCCTGAATATGCTATTTTTCAGGGCGGAGTAATTAAGGAGTACTCGCTATGATAAAAATTGATGAAA
>JAFDDW010000304.1 GCA_019310665.1 Deltaproteobacteria bacterium | reverse complement strand
ACAATGATCCGCCAGATAAAAATGATAACGGCAACCGCCAGCATGATGAGCGAAAGGGGAATTTTAATCTTAACCGGTTTGAGCATCTTGGCCATATAATTGAGCCACCACGTGTACACACCGGTGGATATGGCCACTACGGTAAATAATATCCCGCCCCCGAGACAGTGAAAAGCCGTGGTCTCAAAGGCTTTTACCCCGCTGATCAGGTAAAGCAGGTTAAACACTGTGGTCGACAGCATAAACACGATGGGGAAATGAACCGTCATCGGGTGCGGATGGCGTCTGAGCATGGGATAGCGGGAAATAAGCCAGTCGATTGGCTGGGGAATTTTGCGCTCATCGACAACTTTTTTTAATATTCCCACCTGGGGATATCGATCCAGTACATTTTTTTCGTGGGGAGCGGCCTGAATATCGGTGGTCAGTTCCTGGCCGGCACGATGGCGTTTCATATGGAGGCCGTTGCGCCACAACTTGCTTTCACTGACATCATATACTTTACCGTCGTAAGCGATATAAACGGGATTTCCGTTTTCACCATTATAGCTGGCAAGTTCATCTGGATTAAATTCTTTCAAGGCTCCCCCTCTAAATACTTCATAAAGCTAAATCATCAGTGCGACCAGAACGATCACAAACAGCGCCGGAGGATAATAACTGGCTTTATTAAACAAGGCCATGGCATCGGAAGCTTGCAGGGTTTGAAAAAGCTTTAAAGCCGGCAGCAAAAGCAGGTAACACCCCACGGCCAACGAAATAATGACACAAAAAACCACATAATCAACCGGGGAATAATAAAATACGACCCCATTCAGACATAAGGCCAAAACAAGGGTTACCAACACAATGACTCGTGACGCCTGAAGGCCGTAACAAACCGGTATGGTTAACGCCTTGAATTGTTTATCTTCCTCGATATCCACCCAATCGTTCGGGATATTCTGACCGCCGATTTCCCAGAAAAAAAGCAACAGAAACAAAATGATCAAATAGGCCCCGGAAGGGTTTGGATCCACGGCAAAGACGGCTGCGATGGCTCCGGAAGTCTTTACGGCACCGCTGACAATGGTACGAAACGGGCTGACCCGCCACAACATGCAATAAATGGCTTCCAGGGTGCAGCCGGCCAGGAAAATAAGAACACAAATTGGATTCAGGATATAGGCGCCGATTAAGGCCACTAAACCCCAGGCCAACGTCCAATACAGCCCCTGCTTAAAACTCAACAACCCCTGGGCCATCGGGTGCCGGACGATCATACTGTCCAGATCGCTCTGCGAATTTGAAAAACTGCCAACGGCAGCCTTTTCTCTGTCGGCTTCGTAGTCGATCACATCGTTCAGGGCATAGACGGCGGTATAACCGGCAAAGGTCGTGACCAGTCCTAATACGATAACGTAAAGAGACGGGAAATGCCCTAACCACAGCACCGCGCCAAAGGCCGGGGTGCACATGTCCAGCAAACCGTGCGGCGTCCGCGATAAGGCGAAATACAATTTTAAGCATGAAAGCCCGGCAAAACGATTATCCATTCTACTCCTGCATCTGACACTCCTTATCCCATTCAGGGCAGGCAGATTTCATTTCCGAAGTAAACTTTTCCATGCATTCGCCGCATTCCATATCAAAATTTGGAACATGCCCGTACCGTTCTTTCATTTCTTCTTCAGACAGCACCGTGGATCCACTGCACCCGCATTGTGGACAAGCCGTTTGTACCGTGTAACGTTTTTTTGCCATAAAAGACCTCCAAATTTCAGTTCAAGTTGAATTGTTTAATAGTGTGCCGCTAGAATCGTTGATCGAATTTATACCCAAAATTCAAAAAAAAGTAAACCCAGCAAAAATAGACCATAATTAAAATGGAATCCGGGTATCGCTATTCAATCTTTACGTTACATTATAAACTAATATTCCTAGCCCTGACACGCCGGAATCAAAAAGGACAAATTATTCAACTGTTTAACAATTTATTGATCGTATCGCCACTCAGAATTTTTTCTTCAACAGCAACTTCGCGGATCGTTTTGCCGCTTTCATAAGCTTTTTTGGCAATCGCAGCCGCCTTATCGTATCCGATTTCCGGCACCAAAGCAGTCACCAGCGCCAGGCTTTTTTCGATATAGGCCGCACAGGTTTCCCGGTTGGCGGTAATTCCGGCGATGCATTTTTCGGCAAATACGCCGCAGACCGAACCCAGCAGGGCAATCGACTGCAAGAGGTTGTAAGCGATCACCGGCAGCATGAGGTTTAATTCGAAATTTCCGGCCTGACCCCCCATCATAATGGTGGCATCATTGCCCATTACCTGGGCGGCTACCTGCATAACCGCCTCGGGAATCACGGGGTTGACCTTGCCGGGCATAATCGAAGATCCCGGCTGCAGCGACGGGATATTGATTTCACCAATGCCGGATCGGGGACCGGAAGCCAGCCAGCGGATATCATTGGCGATTTTCACCAAACTGACCGCCAGGGTTTTTAACGCCCCACTGGTTTCAACGGCCGTATCCTGCGCGGCCTGGGCTTCGAAATGGTTGCCGGCTTCGGTAAAGGACAAACCGCTATGATCGGAAATTAAGCCGATGACCTTGGAAGCAAAATCCGGATGGGTATTCAAGCCGCTGCCGACAGCCGTTCCTCCCAGTGCCAGCTCAGCCAGCCGCGGTTCAACCGCCCCGATACGATCGACGGCCAGCTCTATTTGGCGGGCATAGCCTGAAAACTCCTGGCCCAGAAACATCGGGACCGCATCCTGCAGATGGGTACGGCCGAGTTTGCGGATATCTTTAAATTCACGGGCTTTGACCGACAAGGCATCCTTGAGCGATTCGAGCGATGGGATTAAATGCTCATGTATTAACCTCAATGCCGCTAGGTGAATCACGGTAGGAATCACATCATTGCTGGATTGCCCCAGGTTGACATGATCATTGGGATGGACCGGGGATCTGCCGCCTTTTTCCCCGCTAAGTATCTCGTTGGCCCGGGAAGCCACCACCTCATTCATATTCATGTTGGTGGAAGTACCGGAGCCGGTCTGAAAAATATCCACCACGAACTGATTGCCATGTTTGCCATCCATGACCTCCCGGGAGGCCCGGGAAATAGCATCCGCAAATTCAGAGTCCAGCAGACCGAGCGTATGGTTGACCTGCGCCGCACACTGTTTAACCAGCGCCAGATTATGAACAAATGCGGCCGGGAATCTGAGATCGCTGATGGGGAAATTATCCACCGCCCGCTGGGTTTGCGAACCATAGTAAGCATCTGCCGGAACGTTGACGGTTCCCATACTGTCCTTCTCTTCGCGATATTTCATTGTTCGCTTTTACCTCATAACGCTTTGGAAATATCAAATTACAAATCCCAAATATCAAACAAATTCCAATGACCAAAATTCGAAATTCGAAACCTGTCAATGATTTCATAAATCAAAATAAGACATTTTCCTTATTAAAATCCGCATTCCGCATTCCCAAATCCGAAATCCAATAAGGTTACTGGATGCTCGATGAAAGCCAGAAAAATCTGAACATGCGGAATTGCATTATCGAGTATCGAGAGACGAGTATCCAGCATCACGTCGTAACAGCAAATAGACCACCGGTGGCCAGCGACCAAAATATAAAAATAAGACCCCTGATGGCTTTGGCAAGGTCGGTTCCAGTTGAGATTCGTATGATAATCTGATGCTGTACCCTAATTGAAAGTCGAGGAAAAGGGCGGCCGCACGCACAGGTATAAGATTTCGCGCGAGGGGATATATGTGACGATCTGGATTAGTAGAAGGGTAGAGGTTACGCTTTTTTTCTGGAATTTTTTCCAGCCTGGGGGTGTTGGAAAAGATAGGAGCAGCTTTGGTTGGTTGAATAACGAGTCAAAATTACGTTTTTGGTAATATGAGTCAACTATCTCGCCGATCAGACACAAAACTGCAATTCTGCAATATTGTATATTTCGTCCACTAATCCTAAATTTTCAGAACGCCTCAAAAGGTTCGATTTAGACACGTAACCCACAAAAAGTGAAGACTCAAAAAAGAATGGATTGGTGATTGGCCAATCTGCAAAGGACATAAACTACAATTGATGCGTGATTCACAAGAATCACGTTAATAATTTCACATATTCCCTCAAATCTTTTTCCCCTTTTTTCCATTTAGCAAACCAGAATTTTT
>JAFDDW010000303.1 GCA_019310665.1 Deltaproteobacteria bacterium | reverse complement strand
CGATGACCGCAATTGCCGCATTTGCGGGTGGTGTCATCTTTAAAAAATTCCACTTTGTGACTGCACTTCGGGCATTTTTCATCAAAAATCGCCCCTGCCTGCCAGTACTGGGTATCTTGTCCGGGACATTTCATGGTCTTAAATCCTTTCGATATTCACGAAATATGCGGGTAAAATTTCTTATTACGTCTGAGATTAGCGCAGGCATTCATTTATTGCCTTGACTTAAATCAAAATTTGAATAAAAAGAAGAAATTATGAAAAAAAATCTGGGCGTCATATCTACTATTCCCCTTTTTAACGGACTTCCCGAAGATCAGCTTGAAGCCATCAAAAAAATCGCCATTGAGAAGCAAGTTAACAAGGGTGAAATTATCGTTTCAGAGGGAGATCAGGGTAAAGGCTTCTTTGTCATAGCCGCAGGCCGTGTTAAGGTTTTTAAAGTTTCTACTGAAGGAAAAGAGCAGATCCTGCATATTTTGGGCCCCGGCCAGCCCTTTGGTGAAGTCCCGGTTTTTGAAGGCCAGAGATTTCCGGCCCATGCACAGGCCCTTGAGCGCTCCCAGGTTTTGTTTCTCCCCCGAGCAGCCATTATTGGCTTGATCGCTGCAAACCCCTCATTGGCTCTGAATATGCTGGCTATAATGTCTAAGAAATTGCGCCAGTTTGCCGTCCAGATTGAAAACCTGTCCCTGAAAGAAATGCCGGCGCGGCTGGCATCCTATCTTATTTTTCTGGCATCCGAGCAGGGTCAAGATGAGGTTGTAACCTTAAATATTTCAAAAGGTCAGCTTGCCAGTAGCCTGGGCACCATTCCGGAAACATTGTCCCGAATCTTCGCCAAACTTTCCGGTAATAATTTAATTCGGGTCGAAGGAAAAAAAATTACCTTGCTTGATCGCAGCGGCCTGGAAGATCTGGCTGAATATGGAAAAGACACCGAGTAGTCCCTTATTCATACGATAAATAGTTGAAGGTACTCCTACCTTAATAGAAAACTTATGCCTACTATGCGTGAGGTTTCAGGTGTCAGGTGTCAGGACCTAAGATGCAGAGCCTTCAAACCTCGTATGAAACTCCGCCTATCCGAAACAGTGAAAAGATTGAACGTCGAACATCGAACGTCCAACATCGAACATCGAATATTGATGACGCTACGCTTTACCGATTTTAAAACAAGCGAATCACGCTGAAGACGTGATCTAAAGACCGCAAAATTTCGAAGGGTAGATCCGCTCCTGGCCTTCGTAGCCTTTTCGGCGGAGTAGGCTTGCTCAGTCTTTTTTTAAATAGACAGAATACATTATTCGATGTTCGACGTTCAATGTTCGATGTTCGATGTTCATTTTTTAGTTAACCCGTCATATGAAACTAGCCAAGGACAAAGTTTCTTTTAAGATTAGGCTGGTCGCTTTTCAGGCCAGCGGCGGCGCTGACACCTGAAACCTGACACCTATTAAACTCGGTTTTTGGAGAAACCTCTTAGGCAGCGAAACTGCTTAATAATGGTAAGCATTTAGAGGACGCCTAATCTCTTAGTGCCACCAACTTGCCACTCAGCAACTTAATGTGCCCCATTTCTTCTTTAATAATGTGGTCGATCCGTCCCTTTCCCAGGCTTTCGTCTACGGCTTCCTTCATTCCCAGATAGAAAACGATGGAGTCTTTTTCCGCTGTAATGGCGGACTTGAGTATGGCTTTCATGGAGGTGACATTCATTTCCTTTTCAAAAAAAACACGGGTGTCTGCCAGTGCCCGCAAATATAAAGCCGCTTCACCGTCAGGGTCAAAAACGGTCGATTCTTTTTCTTTTTCGGATAATTCGGCCCGCATGGCTTTAAATGTCAGTTCATGCTGGTCTTCCATGGCTGCCAGTTCCAACAAAAATTTTTTGTTGTCAGGGTCATTCGTACTTTCGGCGGCGGCTCGATAAAATTTGCCTCCGTTTTTTTCAAGCTGTTCGGCGATTTCTAAAACATCGTCCGCATTAAAATCGTAACTCATTTTTGATCCTTTCATTTTTTTGAAAATTAATATTATTGCCTGATTTTTTTATGTAAATATATATACGATCAGCGTCCTTGTAAAGAGCTTTAACCTCTGTTTTAACCCCACTCAGCTGGACTTTCTTATCGGTTTTGTAGACCCGTCGAACAAAAATCGGTGGGCGCGGTTGTAATAGATGAGCAGGGGACCAAACCACGGGTCACCCGACCTTGTTCCGGGAGAGCCACTGTCAATTTTTTGATCAATATCTATTGACATGGCAAAATCATCTAATGTATACTGTTTTACTATGAATAAGGGTGCCTCTGGAAATAGATTGATCATTAAAGCCATCTGCATTGCGTTGACCCTCACCTTTGGCGTCAGTATAGTTGCCACCGGTGTAATGGCCAATGCGGGTTGTGGTCTAAAATGCTGCTGCCTGAGCAAACCGATAACCCAGCATCATGCCCCGCAGGAACAGATACGGTCTTCTATGGGTTGTTGCAACCAGACCCCGCTATTCCCCTGCGATATAGCATCTGGGAATAAGCTTGAATTGCATGGTATTAACCTGGCACGCACCAACTGCAGCTTAACAGCTGCAGCAGCTGCAGCAGCTATTCTATCGGATGAATTTATAGACCTGTATGGTTTCAGAGGCCATGAGTTTGATCAATTTACGCAGGAAAAATTCCGCTCACCACCCCTGTATCTTCAAAACCTGTCATTTCTCATTTGATCCACCCCCCTGGTGCGGTCCAATGACCGTTACTTCTCATCAAATGCACGGTTAAATACACGCACACGTGCATCCAAGACTGAGAAAATTCCAAGCACCAATTAACAAATAACAAACGGTTCGACAAGCTCACCACCTTGAGCCAGGTCGAAGGGCAATATTCAAATACAAAATTTCAATAATTCAAACAGGTTTGGAATTTCGGTCATTGTAGTTTGAGTCCGCCTGAGGCGGATTAAGTTTTGTTATTTGGGATTTATTGGCTGTTCTTTGCAATAGGAAGATCAATAAAGCCAATCCGAGTTTTATTAATTACATAAAGTACACAAGACTATATCATTTTAGAAGGAGTATATACTATGTCGGAAAAAGGAAAGAAAAAGAATCAGGATAAAATAGCAGCCAAAAAAGCGGCTGTTCTTGGAACCGAGAAAAAAAATCGCCTGCCGTTGTTAGTCGCCCTCATTGGCGTGGTCATCATCGCCGCCGCGGCAGTTTTCTATGTCAGCCAGGGAGGGCAAGAGCAGTCGGCGACGGCCATTGCCCCTTCCGCAACCGGCCACACATCCGTCGCTTTTCCCGTCAGCCTGTTTGAGGACGGCAAGGCACGTCATTTTGAACACACGGACGGTAAATTTACCATCCGCTATTTTATTCTTAAAAGCTCAGACGGCATTATCCGGGCGGCATTTGATGCCTGCGATGTTTGCTGGCCGGCGGGCAAGGGCTATTACCAGGAAGGTGACAATATGGTTTGTCGAAACTGCGGACGTCGGTTTGCTTCGGTACGCATCAACGAGGTCAAAGGCGGCTGTAACCCGGCTCCCCTCAACCGAAGCGTGGAAAACGGCAAGCTGGTCATCCAGGTCAAAGATATCCTGGACGGCAAACAGTACTTTAATTTTTCAGGAAAAGTATGATTCTATTGGGCAGACTTGAAACAGGTCAACATTTTGCAACATACTTTAACTGGAATATTGGAAATTTGGAATAATGGAATAATGGGTCTTATGATCGGATTAATTCATTTTTACAATAAAATTTAGATACTTTCCGTTTATTATCAACCCAACATTCCACCATTCCATTATTCCAATGTAATCCATTGGCAGGACTACAGTTATAAATGTTGGTTGGCACTAAAAATTCAAAATTATCAAAAGGAATTCCTTATGAACCTCAACGCCATATCAATCAAAAACCTCTTGCGGCGCAAAGGCAAAGCCGCTTTCGTACTTGCCGGCCTCGTCATCGGCGTGTCCACGGTAGTGGGTATCCTCAGTTATATTGAGGCCATGACCAATGACATCAATCACAAACTGGAAAAATACGGTGCCAATATCCTGATTGTGCCCAAGACGGAAAACCTGGCGCTCTCATACGGGGGGCTTTCGCTGGGCGGTGTGTCCTTTGAGATGGAAGAGATTCTCCAGAAGGACCTGGAACGTGTGGGAAAGATC
>JAFDDW010000302.1 GCA_019310665.1 Deltaproteobacteria bacterium | reverse complement strand
ATCGCCAGCTATGCGTGGGAATTTGGGGATGGAAATACCGCCGAGGGTGAAAAGGCCTGGCATACCTATTATGATGCCGATGTCTTTACGGTTAGCCTGACGGTTACGGATGACCAAGGGGCCACCGCCAGTGCCACCACAGAGGTTACAGTAGTAGCGGCGCAACTATCACTGGCAGCGGTTGAAATGCCGCCCGTCCATGTCAAAATCAAGTTTAGCCCCGGCCAACTTGATTTAAAAGGAAAAGGCAAGAAGAATAAGTGGATAGAGGCCAAAATCAAGCTGCCCAAGGGTTATGATGCCGGAAATATCGATCTGTCCAGCGTATGTATTTTCCCGGCCGGGGAGAAGGACGCCGTGGTGGAATTTGCTAACATGGATCCCAAACATGGTTTGAAGGCCAAAAAATCGAAGAAAAATTATAAAAGCAAAAAAGAGCTGACCGTAAAATTTGACCGTCAGAAAGTTATGGGTTTAATTAAAAATCCATCAAAGAAAATGATAATGAATGTTCAGGGTTATATGTCCCATAACGGCGGGGAGATAGAATTTTCAGGCGCCGGCAAACTGAAGATCAAAATGAAGAAGGGAAAGGGAAAAGAATTTTAAAGGTTAAACGAAAGAGGGCAGGGCCGAAAGGGCCCTGCTCTCTTTTATATGTGTATTACGGCTTTCTGAAATTGTTTTTTACAACATCGGCCATATATAGAATGTCTGTGGCAAGATAGCCGGCCTCATCTTCTCCGAGATCTCCTTTGGGCCTTACCGAGACTAATCTATCTTTGACGGATTCATAGATTATCTGTATGTTTTCAGGCAGATCATCCGGGTCGATGTCTTTTAAATGATCACGGTAGGCGCCGTAGACACACACGCGAACAGGGTTATTGTCGGATTTTACTGTTTTAGCCGCATCAGAGAATTTTTTGAGCAGGTCGGTCATCGATTATTCCTTCGTTTTCGATTTTGGTTGATAGCGGTTTTTTTGCCATACTTAGTATTATGATTTTATCATGAAATCAATTAAAAACCCGCTCTCAATTTGAGACGCGGGTTTTTTAATTTTACGGAAGAAGATTTCTGGGCCCTGAACGACAACAACGGCTGCAGGGTACCGTCGCCCCAGGGACGGACATTTCCAACTGCCCCGGCTCGCCGCTATTCGGGAAATATACACAAGCATTTCATGTATGGTGACGGCGAGAGCCTTCCGGAACACATCACCAAATACTGGGATAAGGCGTGATATCGAGCTTTTTAATATCTATGATTTATCAACCAATGAGGCATATCTTTTTTGAATTTTTTTGTAATGTTTATCAAACTTCTCTAAATCATTGGGAGTGAGACGACCATCCAGTTCCATTTCCATATTCGACCACTTGGATCCAAAAGAATCCAATTCCGCTTTCAATTCGGCTTTTTTTACTTCGTCTGCTGCAGCGTATTCATCCACCGTGTCGCTGAACAGCTGCAAAAAATCCGACATCATCTGCTTTTCCTGCGAGCTCCCGCATCCAATGACGAAAGCCAGTCCGATAATCGCCGAGAATACAATTACATAGTTTAGGGTTGATTTGGTTTTGAACATCTTCTACCTCCAACAAGAAATGATAAAATAGGGTTAATGAATAAAATTCAGCAACTGCAATCGACCTGATCGATTATAGTTGCTTCAAATAAATACATGATACAATTTGAAAATGCAAGGGAAAATTGTCCCGTTTCTAATTTTTTACGGAATATTCGCTAATTTTTCGGTTTTGGTGGGTGTGGTCAGATTGGGCGGTTTAATTTTTCTTTCCAGATACGATATTCCCCTATTTCCTTACTAAGAGAATTCATTATGGTTGTTAAGACTACCAGGTCATCTAAATAGCCGGCAACCGGTATGAAATCCGGAATGAAATCTGCGGGCAAAATGAAATAAAGCAGGCCGCCGCCGATCATGGCCACATGGGTCGGGTGTAATTTATATTTTCCATTGACGGCGTCTTTGAAAAGCGAATACAGTACCCGAACTCTTTTTAGAGCCGCTTTTAAGGCCGGATAGGCTTTATCGAATTTTTTCCTGATGGCCTCATCATTTATATATTTGTTGAAGTCCTTTCCGTTTGTGTATCGAAGCATCCGGTCATAAGTTTTACGCTGTTCGGGATCCCCCAGTATGTGGTAGGCCTGATTCAGGACTTTGGTTTTTTCTTCGGCTTCTTCGGTGCGGTCAGGATTTTTATCCGGATGCCATTCTTTGATCTTCGCCAGATAAGCCTGTTTTACAGTTTGCCGGTCTGCCTTTGAATCTATTCCAAGCAGATTATAATAATTGGTAAATTTGTCGGAGGCGCTGGTCATTTAGGTCTCTGGATCCATTAATTGCGATGCATCAGGATTCGGTGCGTCGATTCGTCACATAGGCAACCACTTCGCTGGTGGATAGGCGGCGGCTTCCGGGGCCGACCCGGATGTAGAATTCTTCCTCTTTGCTGATTTTAAGAAAAACAGGTGATGGAGAGGGCTGGCATTCGATAAGCAACACCTTTTTGTTATCCGCCGGCACCAGTTGATACCCGATAAAACCGGCATGCTCGAGTCCGATATGCTGCTGGATCCGATTGTTGACATGCAACAGGTATTTGTCTTCCTTGTCAAAGTTATCTGATTCTATCCCCAGGATATCGCCATTGTCCTCGACTCCCACCAGGAGCACACCTCCATCGGAATTTAAAAAGGCCGCAACGGATTTAAGCCAGGCCTTATCGATGACTTTTTCAGAACGGTCGGTTTTAAGATTCCAGCGCAGGGTGGACTTGAACTCAACGCGATTGCTTTCGCCGCTGCTGATAATTGATTTGATCCTTTCCGTCCGCGTGTCCCTATCGCGGGAACCTGACTCCAGCGTAGTTGCAAGCTCTTCGGCGAGCTGCTGATTTTGTTCCAGCATTTCTTTGTGCTTTCGATGGTTATCGAGTTGAATGGAAACGCGAGCAATGATCTCTTCGGGATCAAAGGGTTTGGTTATAAAATCCATGGCACCCATTGACAGTCCCCGCACCTTTTCCTCGGTGCTTTGCAGGGCGGTTAAAAATATGACCACCGAATTTCGGGTTGCTTCTTCTGATTTTAACCGGGCGCAGGTTTCGTAGCCATCGATACCCGGCATCATGATGTCCAGCAGGATGATGTCGGGTTTTGCTTTGCGGGCTATCCGCAGGGTTTCTTCGCCGGACCGGGCAACCAGCAATCGGTAGCCCTGGTCATCGAGCGTTTCAATCAGAAGTTGAAGATTGATGGCGTTGTCATCCACCAGTAAAATGACGGGCTGTTCCTGGGTTTCCGCATTTATTTCAGTCATAGGCACGTATCCGTTTCAATCATTTCTGCAGCCGGGGCGACGAGGATCCCATTAGAATACCCCAACATTTGTAAACTTCATATGAAAAAATACACTTTTTTGCAACAAGTCGATTTGTACCAAATACAGAGGACTGCCGCAGGAAGAGCAGTGGTAGCGTTCGCACTCTTCGCGGGCCCATTCCAGGCTGCCTTTCTCGTCGCCCTGCGTGGCTACTTTTTCCCGCCATTTAGGAATGGCTCTTTTGATTACCCTTAAATTCCTGTTTTGGATTTCTTCTTCAGTCCACCCTTCCATATTTAGGCCTCCTGATCCGGATTATCCTGATTGAGCTTGACCGCTGTGCCGTAAACCAACAGTTCAGCTGCACTTCCCACCACACTCGTCGTCATATAGCGAACATTGATTACGGCGTTTGCCCCCATTTCGACCGCCCGGGTAGTCATCCGATTCGTAGCTGTGTCCCGAGCCCTACCCATCATCTCAGTGTACTCCGTCAATTCGCCGCCCAGAATCAGCCTGATGATGGCGGAAAGATCTTTGCCCAGCCAGATGGCATACACCGTATGGCCCTGGACGAGACCAAAAATTTCTTCGATCTCTTGACCAGGCAGGGCGGCTGAAGTCAATAGCAATGCCGAGTGATCGGACGCAGCCGGCATTGTCTCCTCTGTCGATTTCTTCATGATTTTTTGTTCGAGGGCCACCGTCAGCAAAACCACCAGAATACCGCCTAAAAGGCAGAAAATTGCAGTTTGAATACCGCCTAAAAGGCAGAAAATTGCAGTTTTAAGCCACCAGGGTAAAACCGGGTCATCGGAAACGATAACGTACCAGGGTATTCCGGCAAATACTGCAGAAAAGAGCCCAAGAACGAAGGCCAGCGAACCGATGTGTCGAAGTATTGTCATATCAATTCTCCTTTTGGCTTAAACTCATCCAATCATTACCGTCAACATCGAGATGGATCCGCCATCGAATCCCTCGACGGGAAATCGGTTATGGAGAGATGAAAACAGACCCCGAAGAGATAGCAGGATAATATATACAATGAAATAAAGGGTCAACATTATTGATAAAATGAGAATGAATTTTAAAATTGTAGCCTGCAGGGTTTTACTTGACTCTTAAAGCCTCCCTGTGTTTTGGTAATAACGTATTTGATTTCAAAAAAACTTCTGTAGCGCCTATCGACCGACAGACTCGCACCAGCAGCGAATAATTGGAGCGCCATGAAGACATGCAAAGCTTATTTCAAGTCACCCCTGGGGCCCATTGAAATCGTTGGCAGCGCGGACAGCATTTTAGCGCTGAATTTTGTGGAGGATATGATGCCGGGGGATGGTGAACTGACCTTCTGTGTTAAAGAGTGCTTCAAGCAATTAAACGAATATTTTAAAGGTCAACGCCAAGAATTCTTTCTAAACCTTCAGCCCATGGGCACCGATTTTCAAAAATCGGTATGGCGCCAATTGGAAAAAATTTCTTACGGGGAGACAACCTCTTACGGAGAGATCGCCGACGCCCTTGCCAAACCCGGTGCCAGCCGGGCTGTTGGCAGCGCCAACGGGAAGAACCCGATTGCTATTATCATCCCCTGTCATCGGGTTATCGGCAGTGATGGGAGCCTGACCGGATACGGCGGCGGGTTATGGCGTAAGGAGTGGTTGATAGGGTTTGAGAGGGGGGCGTCACAACCACCCAGCGATATAATCGCCTAGGATCGATTTTAAATTATATTTCGTGGTTCAAGCATCAAAAAAAGCCCATCAAGAATCTGACGGGCAACATCAAATTAGTAGCCGAACCTTCTGATGGCCTTGGTATCCTTGCGCCAGTTTTTCTGGATCCTCACGAATAACTTCAAAAATACTTTGGTGCCCAACTGCTGTTCGATTTGTTCGCGGGATCGGGTGCCGATTTGCTTCAGCTTACCACCGTGTTTGCCGATGACGATCCCTTTCTGGGAATCGCGCTCCAGGTGAATGGTGGCCTCGATCGAGATGAGCCGGCCCTCCTTTTTTGCTTTAAAGGTATCCACGGTCACCGCGGTGGCATAGGGGATTTCTTCACCTGTCATCCGAAATACCTGTTCGCGGATCAGTTCGGCCACGATAAACCGTTCGGATACATCGGTGAGGGTATCTTCCGGAAAAAAGG
>JAFDDW010000301.1 GCA_019310665.1 Deltaproteobacteria bacterium | reverse complement strand
TAGCTTTCCTGGGTCTGGGGCGCAATAGAAGGATCACGAATCCCGCGATAGATGATATAGCTCGAGTAAATTCCCGCCAGGAGCAACCCCGGGAGGACGCCGGCCATGAACATCTTGCCGATGGACACTTCAGCCAGAATGGCATAAACGATCATGATCAGCGATGGCGGGATGAGAAACCCCAGGGTACCGGCACCGGCAAGGGACCCCATTGCCAGGCGCTTATCATAGCCCAGCTTGTCAAACTCGGCCAGGGTAATCCTTCCGACGGTGGCGGTTGTGGCGGCGCTGGAACCGGACACCGCCGCAAACAGCGTACAGGAAACGATGTTCATGAGCAGCAACCCGCCGGGGAGGCGATAAAGCCAGGGCACCAGAGACTTAAAGAGCTTTTCGGAAATGCCCGATCGATACAGGATTTCACCCATGAGGATAAACAGCGGCAGGGCCACATATTCCCATTTTTCCACGGTTGCCCACAGCGATGAGGCCATGTTGTTGCCGGCCGGCAGGCTACTGAATAACACCATGCCCACAAAACCGACAATGAAAAGGGAAAATCCGACCCAGATACCGGCAGCAAGTGTCAGAAAAAGAACTCCGAACACCACGAGGGCCATCGTCAGGTTTGCATCCATTACACCACCTCCTCACCGGTCCCGATGGCCTGATAGGTTCTAATGGTCACTGCGACCAGCTGAATAAAAAAGCAGGCCGCACCGATGAGCATCAGTGTCTGCGGGATCCACAGGGGCGTATTGGTCAGGGTCCCCGACGTGGAGTTGTAACGTACAGCAGACCGCACCATTTTAAACAGATACCACCATAGATACCCCATAAAAGCAGTGGTGACGCCGGTGGCCGCAAAGGTGATTGTCCTTGATAGTTTTTCCGGCAGAAAGCCCAGCACTAAGGTAATCCGGATGTGCCCTTTCTCCTTGAGGCAATAGCCGGCACCCAGAAAAATAATAGCGGCCAGGCCGTAAGCACAATATTCATCGGCGATAAGGGTCGTCTTTTGAAAGATATTCCATAGAAAGATCTCAACCAGGATCAATAGGGTCATCAACCCCAGCATCACGCCGGATATCCTGGCCATCCAATCGCTCAATTTTTCAATCAGTCGCACAAGGGTGTTCATTTTATTCTCACCATTATCACCAAAATTAATCGTCCTGCCCCTAACCCGGATAAACCGGAAAATGCCTAAGAAAAGAAATGCCTAAATTGCCTAAAATGCCTAAATTGCCTAAAGTAAATGTATTCTATCTATTTTATAAAAATAGAAACTCACACTAAGTTGTCATTTCATTGTTCTGATTTCTGGCCTCCCATACTGCCAGCGTCAACGACTTATACAAAAGACGGAGCGAAGCGACACCATAATTTTAGGCACTTTAGGCACTTTAGTGCATTTTAGGCATTTCTGCGAGCAGCTTCATATTTACATTAAAATAGATTTTGCCACAGAATGCACAAAAATAATTACTAAGATAGTGTACACTGAGCGGGTCTGGCGAATCGTTAGCCCAAACCCGCTCATTGGCATTCGGTCAGGGGTAAAGACCTAACGGCCGGTTATCTTGTCATACTCCTTCAGGATCTTCTGAGCGTCACCACCCGCCTTTTCTGCCCACGTGGATCGCAGTTTTTTCCCGATCGCATCCAGTTCGGAACGAAATATTTTGTCCACCGGATCGATGGTCATACCGTTCTCAACAAGGGTCGCTCGGCTTTTGCGGTCCATGTCACCGGCCAGGTTCCACATCTCGTCTTCCATTTGGGCGGCTATCTCCTGGACCGTTTGCTGGATGTTTTTCGGAAGTTTGTTCCAGGCATCGAGGTTGACATTGATCATGTTCACCGGGCCGACAATGTTGATAGGCGTGAAATACTTAAGTATTTCCCAGGCTTTGGCATCAACGCCGGATACGGACGACGTGTACATGGAGTCCAGAAGCCCGGCCTTCATCGCCGGATAAACCTCGCTGAAGGGCATCTTGCGGGCCGCGATACCGGTGGCTTTACCGAAAGCCAGACCGGTGCCGTCATAAACCCGCATTTTCAACCCCTTCAGATCCGACTCGGACCTGACGGCCCGCTGGGTATAAATACCGGAAAAGGGCCACACCGAAGTGTAAAGCGTAAACTGGTTGAATTTTTTCAGGATCTTGGCATAGACCGGTTTGGCAAGCTGATAGAGCAAACGCTGCTCAAAGGCGTTGCTGGATACAAACGGTTGGGCTGTAAGAGCCAGCGTCGGCGCATCACCCTCCACCATGCCGGTGGGGACCTCAGCAATGACAAGCTGTCCTTCGGCCACCGCCCGTAACAGTTCGGGGCCTTTGAATCCCAGGGCGGCACCGGCATGCAGTACGATGGTAAGCTCGCCGTTGGTTGCCGCCTTTACCCTGTCGGCAAATGTCTGGGCACCTTTAGAATGAAAATTCCCGATGGGATAGTTCAGGTGCAAATCCCATTTGGTTTTCGCCACTGCGCCGCCAACCGTTGCCAAAGTAAAAATTAATCCGATCAGTACAATGATAACTTTCTTCATAATGGTTTCCTCCTCCTTAATAATTATTGGTTTTCGGTATTCGTGGTGATTTACAAAATATACTTGACCTATATTATAGCTATGTGTCAAGTATGTTTACCTAAAAAGTTAAAAAATATGGATGAGAAAGGTGCGAAATCAATGGGTTCCAAAACTTACATGATAACTTCACCGGTGATGGGAACCTTTTACCGGGCTACAGCTCCGGGCGCAGATCCATTGGTGGAGGTTGGACAACAGGTCAAGGCCTCCGATGTGGTTTGTGTGGTTGAGTCCATGAAAATATTTACGGAGTTGAGAACAGGTCAGGGCGGAGTTGTGAAAAAGATCCTTGTAGAAGACGAAGATCCGGTCATGAAAAATCAAGAACTCATTGAAATCGAAATATGAAAAGAATAAATCATGGCTTTTGATAAGATCTTAATTGCGAACAGGGGAGAAATTGCAGTCCGGATCATTCGAGCCTGCCAAGAGATGGATATCAAAACGGTGGCTGTTTTTTCTGACGCGGACAAAGATGCCTTTCACGTCAAGTATGCGGACACAGCTGTTAACATCGGTCCAGCGCTCAGCAGGAAAAGTTATCTTAATATTGATAACATCATTAAGGCGGCCAAAGAAAATCAGGTTGCGGCCGTCCACCCGGGGTATGGTTTCTTGTCTGAAAATGAACGTTTCGCTAGAGCTTGCGCCGACAACCATCTGGTATTCATCGGCCCGTCTGCTGATTGCATTTCAAAGGCCGGCAATAAATCCGCCGCCCGAAAAACCTTAATAGATTTGGGCGTTCCGGTAATTCCCGGGAGCGAGGATATTATTTCATCACCGCAACAGGCTTTCGAAATTGCCGAAACCGTGGGCTATCCGGTAATCTTGAAAGCTTCCGGCGGCGGCGGCGGAAGGGGTATGCGCATCGCCCATGGCAGGGAAGAATTGTCTGAAGCGATAGCGGTCGCCTCCGGGGAGGCCCGGGCGGCCTTCGGCAATCCGGATCTTTATCTGGAAAAATATATCGAAAAACCGCGGCATATCGAAATCCAGATCCTGGCGGATCAATTCGGCAACGTTGTTCACCTCGGTGAACGCGAGTGCAGCATCCAGATGAGATACCAGAAGCTGATCGAAGAATCTCCCTCACCATTTGTGGACGACGACCTGCGGGAAAAACTGGGAGAGATCGCCATCTTGGTTGCACGTTCCATCGGTTATACAAATGCCGGCACCATGGAATTTTTGGTAGACAAACACAAAAATTACTATTTCATGGAGATCAATGCCAGGGTTCAGGTCGAACATCCGGTCACCGAACTGGTTACCGGCATCGATATCGTACAGCAGCAGATTGTGATTGCCGCCGGCGGCAGGCTGGATTTTAAGCAGGATGATATCCGTCTGAACGGATGGTCAATCGAATGCAGGATTAATGCCGCCGACCCTCAAGACAATTTCATGCCGTCTCCCGGCAAGATAGAAGATCTGGTCCTTCCCGGCGGTCCCCGGCAAGATAGAAGATCTGGTCCTTCCCGGCGGTCCGGGAGTCAGAATGGACACCCATATATACAATAACTATGAAATATCCCCTTTTTATGATTCACTCATCGGCAAGCTGGTGGTGTGGGGTAAAGACCGGCCCATGGCGATCAGGCGGATGCAGCGGGCGCTGGATGAATTTCAGATAGAAGGGATCAAAGTTACCGTCCCGTTTTACAAAAAAGTTTTTAAAGACGAAGACTTCATTGCCGGTGAGATTGATACCCATTTTCTGCAGAGGATGGAAGATAAATAGTTACTGCCTCCGGCGGATTAAAAATTATTCGGTTATGCAGAAACCTCAAGTCAAGCACCAGCGGCTTTACAGATAATCCGATTCGCGGACGTGTGAAACTCGTGCATAAGGGAGCGTAACACCGAACAGGACCACGATATAAACAAGGCATCGTGAAAAATCCAATAGTTAGGATCATATGCACCACCTTCATGCTGTTCGATTTAACGCTCCCTAAGGCACTCAAACAGTCACACGCGCACGAATCGGATCACCTCCAAAGCCTATTCTTGTATGCAACTTGGGCTTTAGGCATAACCGCAAAAAATTATTTCTGTCCCGGCTCCTGCAGCATGGTGATCACTTCCACCATTCTTTGCACCAGATGCTCGTGATATTTTTTACCGCCTTCGCGGGAAGCCTTGCTCGGCTCGCCGGCGGTTCCGCCGGATTTTTCTGCCAATAATTCCATTTCTGACGGACTACTGGGAACATAGCTCAGCGTATCACCGGCATACTTAGGGTCAACGTGATATATCCGGCGGTGATTATGGGGATTGTCCTGGGCTTTGTCCATCTTTACCAGTTCCGGATATTTATACCACAAATGCGAAGTTTCAATTTCTTCCGCGTGTCCCACTTCTCCCCATCCAAGATTTTGGGTGAATTCCTTTGACATATAAGCCGGGTCAAAAATAACCGCTTTTATCCCCAACTCTCTTTGCGCCCTTTCAGCGGCAATTTGCAGCCAGGATATATTAACGATCCGATGACCGTTGAGTAAAATATATTTGTCGAATCCGTGACGCTGCAGGGAATTGATGACATCAAACATAACTTCGATTAATATCTCAGGGCGAATCGTTATGGTTCCGGGAAGGACCATATGGTGTGGGCTCCATCCAAACCAAAGTGGCGGCGCTACCAGCACGTTGGCTTTCAAGGCCGCATCTTCGGCGATGGAGATGGCTACCATCGTGTCAGTTCCCACCGGAAGGTGATACCCATGCTGTTCGGTACTGCCGATAGGCAATATAATCGTTCCCCTGCTCTGTCCGGTCCTTTGCCTGACCTCCTCCCAGCTTAGATTTTGCAACCAAACCTGATTTTCCAATTCATTCCCCTTTCTATTATTTTTTGATCGCACGGGTTTGCCAGATGGTAAATTCTTCATTTAAACCATCTAAAACCTGCCGGTCGCGTTGGTAAACATCCTTTATAAAAATAAAATTGTCATTTTCATCGAGCCAAAGGGTCATATAAAGGAGTATAACCGGTTTCGGTTTCGGCAGATTAACTCTCTGTGTTTTATTGGTATCAAGCAATTTTTGAATGCTCGCCCGGTTCCATTTATCAGGATCGTCGAGCAGAAGTTCAGCCAGTTCAATGTCCTTATCGACCCGGATGCAACCGGAACTGAAGGCCCGATCTTTGCGCCCAAAGAGAGCCTGGCTCGGGGTATCGTGTAAATAAATAAAATGCTTATTGGGAAATATAAATTTCATT
>JAFDDW010000300.1 GCA_019310665.1 Deltaproteobacteria bacterium | reverse complement strand
CTTAATTTTAGGCAATTTAGGCATTTTAAAACTTTAGGCACTTCATCGAGAAACGCTAAATTTTCTTCAAAGCATTGAGTCCCGTTTAATTCTCCAGATCAGGGTATAACTTACAAGGGTATATTTCCATGTCTTTTGTTCGGTTCCGGTCTTTGCTTGTTTTTCAGCATTCTCAGGGCCTTTATGAGCTGGGGCCGGGTTTCGCGCGGCTTGATAACGGAATCCACCAGCATGTTGGACGCCGCATGATAGGGATTGGAATACTTATAGTCATATTCTTCAATTTTTTGTTGTCTGAGTTCATCCGGGTTATCGGCGGCCTGGATCTCTTTGCGAAAGATTAGATTTACGGCCGCCGTCGTATCGAGGACGACCAACTGGGCAATGGGCCAGGCCAGCATCAGATCCACTCCCATGCCCATGCAGCACATTCCCATCACCGCCCCACCGTATTCTTTGCGCAGGGCCAGGGTGATCTTGGGCACGGTTGCTTCGGCGTAAGCATACAACATCTTGGCGCCGTGGCGAATGATGCCGGCACGCTCCTGGGCGACACCCGGAAAGTAGCCGGGAACATCAACAAAGTTGATCAAGGCAATGTTAAAGGCATCACAGAACCGGATGAAACGGGCGGCTTTGTCGGATGCATCTACATCCAGACAGCCGGCCTTGATTCGGGGTTGGTTGGCGACAATGCCGACGGTGCACCCATCCATGCGGGCAAAGCCAATGATGATGTTGGGGGCAAAGCGGGGCGAAATTTCATAAAAATCCTGATTATCCACAACCTGTAAAATCACCTGGTGCATGTCATAGGACTTTCTAAAATCAGCCGGAACGATCTCTTCCAGGCTGTCGTCGACGCGATCGGGATCATCATTGCTCTTAACCACCGGCGGTTGTTCACCATTATTTGAAGGCAGATAGCTGAGCAGTTTTTTAATAATTTCGATACATTCCTGATCGGATTCGGCTACAAAGTGAGCCTGGCCGGTGATCTCACTGTGGACTTTGGCACCGCCGAGTTCTTCGAGACTGATCTCTTCTCCGGTTACCGATTTAATAATGTGCGGGCCGGTTATGACCATATGGCTTTGTCCTTTTACCATGACAATAAAATCGGTCAAGGCCGGTGAATAAACCGCAACCCCGGCGCAGGAGCCCATCATGCCGGTAATCTGGGGTATCAAACCGGAGGCGGCCGTGTTGCGATAAAACATTCCGGCCACACCTTTGGAGGCGAAAAAGCCTTCATGCAGCCGACCGCCGCCGGAATCATTCAAAGCCACCAAAGGCGCTTTAACTTTAATGGCTTCATCCATGATCCGGCATATTTTCTGCCCGTGGATCGTTCCGACAGATCCGCCGAGTACGGTCACATCCTGGGCATAAGCGAATACCAGCCTTCCGTCAATGGTTCCGTAACCGGTGACCACACCATCGCCGGGAACCTTTTTTTCCTGCATTCCGAAATCAATCGACTGGCTTTGGGCCAGTTTGTTCACTTCAACAAAACTGTCCGCATCAAAGAGTAGATCGAGACGCTTGCGCGCTGTCAACTTACCTCGGCTGTGATGACGCTCGAGGGCTTTTGGACCGCCACCCATTTCAGCCTTTTTTTCAAGGGCTTCAAGTCGTTCCAGTTCACTTTGATGGGTTTTGGATTGTGTCATTTCTCACCATCCTTATTTTTATATATCAGAATTTATACAACTTAAAAGCACGGTCTTTGAAGAAGCCAGTAGTCTTAATTAAAGACCTCGTTGAATAGTTGACTGGTTGACTGGTTGATTAGGTAAATTATAGCCATAATTTCAGAATGTTCCGATTGTTTAAAAACTTATCCTTGTGACGCTATTGATACGATTATAAATCTGGCTCAAAAAGTAAGGGTGTGTCAGCGATTCCTCGCTCAATGCGTATACCGTATACAGAGTACCTTTTGGAATGTCAATAAAAGACGACTGTATATTAAAAATCTCTACCTGATTTTTCAAAAAAAAATTGGGTAAGCATGCCCGTCATTATACGCTTAAGATCCTTCCAGTATTGCCGATATACAGATAGAGGCCACAGCGCTGTTAGATGCGCTGGCTTCAACACGGCCAGGAGAACAGGCACAAAGGAATACCTATGCAAATACCCTGTGTATCATGTCAATCATTATTTCGTTTTGACAGCGACCTTGTAAAACCCACCGGATCACTGGTCAAATGCTCTAAATGTAAATATATCTTCATGGTGTACCCACCAACCTTTAATGATGAACCAATTCTACAAGATACAAATATTGATCAGTCCATTCTATTTGATCTTTTTAAGGTGGAACAGAAAGACTGGGCTAAAGAAGTCCTTGATCAAACCTCAGCGATGATGAACAGCCATAGGGTTGATGAGATAGCCTCGATTGAAGATTTTGAGGAGGAAGAAGAATATCCAGATGTGGCAGGAAAGACTGAGTACCCTGAGTTACCCGACATTTCTGAGTATGAAAAAATGATCGACTGGGATGATATCCCTGATACCGAGGATTTTTCCGAAGGTGAGAAGCACTTTTATAACAGCGGTGATAACAAGGAATTAGGTTTTTATCATGAAATAAAATTCAAGATGCCCAATTGAACAGTTTCTGTTTGGTTATATTGTAGGCTTGTTTTACGATTTTTTCCCCAGATTTTTTTTTCGTCAAATCCTTCCCATTGTCGAAAACCTTATTCTCTATTTGAAGATCTTCAGCGCATTCTTTAATCACGGAGCTTTTTATCTTTTTTAAATCCGTTGAATACCCTATCATCAAAGCATGATCGCAAATGGTATTAATAACCCTCGGTATGCCCTCTGAATATTGAAAAATTTTACCAATTGCACCTAAGCTGAATAAATTTCTTTCCGTTCCAGCAATGTTAAGCCGGTGTTTGATATATTCATTTGTTTCGTTTTTAGTTAATGATCGGAGATGACATACTATAGAGTCTTTTTGCTTATTACCATTTGGTTTTATCTCTTTTACTAATTCAATTAATGGATTTTGCCCGATCAAAACAATATTTATCAATTGTTCATTATCCCTTTTGATTTTTGCCATAAGATCTAAAATATTAAGCAGGCTTTTAGTTGCCCGGTGCGCCTCATCCATGATGATAAGCATCTTTTTTTTTGTTTTGGAGTACTCCTCATCGATATACGCAAAGAAATCCTTCTTGTCTTCAAACTTATTTGGTAGCTGTAGAGAGTCTGCTAAAAAGTATAAAAAATCCAGACTCTCAATATCTGAATCATTAATCTTTGCGATTTTGAATTCATTTTTAAGGAGGCCAGCCAGGTACTTAACAAGTACTGTTTTTCCTGTACCGACATCGCCAGTTAACAAGGTGATGCCTTCCCCTTTTTCAATTCCGAACTTTAAAATTGCAAAAGCTTCTGATTGCCCTTCACCAAGCCAAAAATACTTTGGGTTGGCAGTATCCTGAAAAGGGTTCTCTTTCAAGCTGTAATATTGAAGGTACAACATACTAATCTGATGCTTTCTCTCTTGGAAAATCGATCCGGAATTTTAGATAGTTTAACGAGACTATTTATTGTTATCGGCAATTTAGTTAAAATACTAAAGCGCCATGTCCTTTTTAATATGGTTTTAAATAAATTCAGACCTATGAATCTGAATCATAATTACGATGTGGCTATTGACGAATGCAACGATGTTTGATAAATTAAATTTATATCAAGCACAAATAAGTCCACGATAAAGCCAAACCTGCCGTGAGGCAGGGTCGGAAAGCCAACAGGCCTTGAAACAAGGCGGCTGGGTTGCCAAGGGATGCTGAATTAAGCCGGGTAACCAAATTGGTGCCCGGCTTTTTTGTTTGTGGACTCAATCCTGACATGAATTGAGAGTGAGGATTCAGAGGGATGTTGAAGTTTGCAATGCCTTTGTACGAGGCCAAATATCATGAAGAGGACGAGTGGATGGAGATCTCAGAAATTATTCTTATGGATCAACTCTACAGAACCTATAAGAAAGTTACCCCGGCAATCAAAGAAATGATAATGGGCAAGGAGGTAGAAACACCTGATGGAATTTACCGGCTAAAATTTAAAGGCGGTGAACAAGGTGGACAACAATCCGAATTGTCCGCAGCTTGACGATAGACATTCCCCCCATCCAAGGCCTTGACTTGGGCCTTACCATTCATCTTCTCTATAGCCTTGGCCGTTGCTTAGACATCTTTTCAAATTGAAAATTTTATGTATTCGTATTGAATACTGCCTGGCTGTGCATTATAGTATGCCAATTATGAAAGATTGACTGCCCAGGCTATGTCACCGGATTTTTGGCATTTGCCTATCGGTGATCAAAGAAAGGTGATGGTTGTGGGCAACAAGCTCCTGTTAATCGAAAGAAATAATAATGTATGTACGCTGGTTTTGAAGCGGCCTGAAAAGAAAAATTCCCTGTCCCCCGAATTGGTCGAAACGCTTTTGGAAAAACTGGAAGAACTGGCAACGGATGACTCCATACGAGCGGTTGTTATAACAGGCTTCGGCGATCAAGCTTTCTGTTCGGGTTACGACATCCGCTCCCTGCCGACCCAACCCAGCGAGAATGTGCGCGAGAAATTGAAAACACTGAACCCGGTGGAATCTCTTTTTAAAACGATTGTCAATTATCCCTATCCGGTAATTGCCATGATCAACGGGGTGGCCTTCGGTGCCGGATGCGAACTGTCCATCTGCTGTGACATACGCATCGGGGCCGATAATATTCGCATGGGGATGCCGCCCGCTAAACTGGGCTTGGTTTATCCCTGGACCGGTTTGCAACGCTTCATACAGGTCATCGGGCTTAAAAGCACCCGGGAGATATTTTTTACCGGAAGAACCTATGACGGGATCAGGTTAAAAGAGATCGGCCTGGTGGATTATCTCGTTGCCCGGGACGAACTGGTAACCTTTACCTATCAGATGGCCGAAGAAATAGCAGCCAATGCGCCTCTGGCGCTGAAGGGTACCAAAAGCGTTTTAAACCTCTTGTTAGAGACAGTCCAACCGGATAAAAGCAGCATGCAAGAAGCCGAATCAATTACCGAGACCGCCTTTGGCAGTGAAGATATAAGGGAGGGGCAACTGGCGTTTCTTGAAAAGCGAAAGCCGGAGTTTAAAGGAAAGTGATTCGATTTCGGATTGTTTCGATTTCGGATTTGGGATAGAAAAGAATTGGGAAGTCGGAATGCGGAATAGAAAAGAATTGGGAATGGGGGAAAAGTATTTGCCCAATATGCACAAAAATAATTACTAAGGGCCTAAATAGTACGGGTTATACAAAATCTTAAAGAAAGATCGTAACTAATCTAACTTTACAGGCTCAAAAAGCATAACGATTAATTAAAACTCTAAAATCTTAAAGGAGGGCTATCATGGAGTTGCAGTCTTACAGGGCAGAAGATTTGTTTGAGTGGGTTACCAGTGAGGGGCAGGATTTTACCCTGCTGGATGTGCGTAATAATGAAGAATTTGGACGGTTTAAAGTGGAGGGACCCCATCTTTCGAAGATGATCAATGTTCCCTATATGGAGTTTATCGAAAAGGAAGATGAGTCGGTGGCTCAGGTTCAGGTCCCCAAAGAAGAAAGTATCCGGATTGTTTGTGCCAAAGAAGGGTCGGCCAAATATATCGGTGAGATTCTGGTTAAAAATGGTTGGAAAGATGTAAGATACCTGGAAGAGGGCATTAAAACCTGGGGCAACATGCTGGCCCCTAAATTGGTGGCATCCGAAAACGGATATCAACTTTACCAGTTTATCCGTCCGGGCAAGGCTTCCTGCAGCTACGGTTTGATTTATGATGGTGAGATGGTTGTGTTTGATCCATCAAGAAACGTTCAGTTTTACCAGGACTTTGCCAAAGCGCAAGGCGCCCGGGTCATCAAAACGTTTGAAACCCATTTGCAGGCCGATTATATTTCCGGCAGCCAGCAGATTTCTTCGGAGTCCGGGGCCCAGATCGTCGGCCATGAAAACGATTTTAAAGATGCCGTTTTTGAATACAAAAGTGTTGATGATCAGGAGCTTTTTCAGCTCTGGCAGGAAGGCCCGGAAATCAAAGCCATACACACCCCGGGACACACTCCGGGCAGCACCTCATATCTCATTGACAACCAATACCTGGTTTCCGGGGATGCGGTTTTCATTTTGTCTATCGGACGTCCGGATCTGGGCGGCATGGCCGAAGAATGGTCCAGGCTGCTCTATCATACGCTGAAAACCAAAATTGACGACTTTAACGACGATCTGCTCATTTTGCCGGGCCACTACCTCGAATGGAGCGAAGCCAACCGGGAACAATTATTTGTCGATACCATGGGCAGCATCAAAAAAAAGAATGCAGATATTTACGGTATCTCGGATGAGGGCGATTTTGTCAAATTTATCAAAGGCAATATGCGTAAGCAGCCGGATGAATACGCCGAAATTCGCAAAGTCAACGCCGGACTGCTCAAAGTCGACGATGAAGACCAGGAAATTATGGATTTGGGGAAAAATGAATGTGCTGCCAGCATGTATGGGAAATAAGGGAGCTGGGGTCTGGTTGCTGGATACTGGTCACTGGATTCTGGGTGCTGGATGGATAAGACAGGTGGTATAGGGTGTCAGGAATTCGGAAGTTGGAATGCGGCCTCCGGCCCATAGGGGCCTATGCCTACGCCCCGGCGGGAATGCGGAAAATAAGAAAAGCGCAGGGCAAAAGGAAAAGGTATAGGGTGGAAGGTGTAAGGTTAAAGGCGCAGGGCGGGCCACCGTGCCCGACGGAGTCTGGTCATCGTGCACTCCGGAATATGGTCGGCACGGAGGCCGACCTTTTATCTAACAAAATGGAATAAGAACTGAAATTAAATGGAGGTTATAAAATGAGTGATGAAATTAGTGTTGCCAAAGTTTTGGATCTGAAAGGACTGGCCTGTCCCATGCCGGTTGTGAAAGTCAGCAAGGGAATAAAAGAGGTTGAAGTCGGTGAAGTGCTGCAGGCGCTGACCAGTGATCCCGGTGCATTAAGCGACTTTCCGGCCTGGGCCAAAACCAGCGGCAATGAAATTGTAAAGACTGAAACCGAAGGCAAGGAAACATCGTTCTACATTAAGCGGTTGGCCTAACCCGGATAAACCGGAAAGTGCCTAAAACAGAATGCCTAAAATGCACTAAAGTGCCTAAAATGCCTAAAATTAAGTCCCGCCTCGGCAGGGATTCGCTCCGTCTTTTTTATAAGTCGTTGACGCTGGCAGTATGGGAGACCAGAAACCAGACCAATGAAATGACAACTTAGCGTGAGTTTCTATTTTTATAAAATAGATAGAATACATTTACTTTAGGCATTTTAGGCAATTTAGGCACTTTAGGCATTTCTTTGGGAAACTTGATTATTACGCAAAAAGATCTTGCCACATAATGTACAACAATAATTTCTAAGATCCTAAAGAGATGCGCCCTTGTTATTTTATGGCATCAATTCCATAAATGCTTTTGCTATTTCTTCGCTCAGGGTTCCCAGTGCCTGGTTCTGGGCAGCTACGAGATCTTCATAAGTTGATGACGCCAGTGGCTTCCGGACGATGGATCGCTGAACCAGCAGCGTCTGGTTGCCCTGGATAGCCTTGATACTCCAGGTCGTTTCCAACAGGAACTCTTTGGAGAATTGGCTGTCGTAGCGATTAATATTTATCACCACCCGGTGGGTGGGTCGGAAAATATTTTCCCG
>JAFDDW010000299.1 GCA_019310665.1 Deltaproteobacteria bacterium | reverse complement strand
CACCGGCAGCCGGGATGACATTGCCCCGGCGGATATGGTTGAAAAGTTATATCCGGCCTGGAACCCGAATGCAAAATTTGCAGTGATCAGCGGAGCTGATCATTTTTATGGCGGATATCAGGATAAGTTGGAAGCCGTCCTGGCGGATTTTCTCGAAAGACCCGCAACCCGTAACACGCAACCCGCAACGCGCAACACGTAACCCGCAACGCGCAACCCGTAACCCGCAACGCGCAACGCGTAACTCCTACCGCACCAACTCTTCTTTTACCTGTCGGGCCATAAGGCGCTCATAAAGTATCGGTGCCAGCCTGCTGATCCAGTAGGACAGTTTTCCAATCGGGGTTAGAACCAGCAACGGTTTTCTTTTTTGCGCGCCTTTAAAAATAGCCGCGGCAACCTTTTCAGCCGACGTCGGCTTGCCGACCATGGACTGGGGATGATTGGTCACTTGCCCGTCGCCTCCCAGCGCTCTGGTTTGCAGGTTGGTTTTGACGAACCCGGGACAAACAAGCATGATGTGAACCCCGGTTTCCCTGATTTCCGATCGCAGCGAGGTGAAAAATCCGTGCAGGGCGTGTTTGCTGGCACAGTATCCGGTCCGGCCCAGTAAAGGCGAAACACCGGCCAGGCTTTCAATGACGATGATCATCCCTTTTCGCTTTATCAGACTGTTGATGGCTGCTTTCGTGCAGTGCAACGATCCGAAAAAATTAACCTCCATGACGTTGCGATAGACGCTGGTTTTGGTATCCACAAAGGCGCTGCGCTGGGTTATTCCGGCATTGTTCACCAGGACATCAATGCCGCCGTAACGATCAATGGCCTGCTTGATTACCGATCTGCATTCATCTTTCTGCACCACATCACATCTGAAACCCACGGCGTCCACACCGGCAGTCTTGAATTGGTCCGCTGCGGCTTTCACGCCCTCTTCATCCATATCCATCAAAACGATGCGGGCGCCTTCCTGAGCGAATTTATTACATATTGCCGCTCCGATTCCACTGGCAGCACCGGTCACGACGATGACTTTATCTTTAAATCCATTACTCATTTTGTTGAATTTGTCACGTTCAGAGTTTTAAACTCTTTTTTTAGGTGTCAGGATAAAGGGTTCAGAGGTTCAGGGTTCACCGTTCAGGGTTGCTGTTTGCAAACGCTTAACGGCGGAAACTTTTCAACCCCTGGACCCTGACACCCGAAACCTTATATGAAACTTCACGAATTTAAAAAGCGAACCGCAAAACCGCAGAATATCGAATGTCGAATGTCGAAGGGTAGAATCGCTTCGCTCAATCATTTTTATAAAATAGACAGAATACATTACTTCGACATTCGACATTCATTATTCGATATTCGATATTCGCTTTTCAAAGTTTCTTTTTAGATTAGACTGGCCGCTTTTCAGGCAGCGCTGATCCGCCTGACACCTATGCCCTATCATCCGGCAGCGGTCTCCGGGAAAAAATATAGGCCGTGATAAGCCCGGCAATAATGTGCCAGATTCCCCACCAGGCCGTAATGATGGCCATTCCGCCCATGCCGCCAAAAAAATTGAACACCAGCACCAGGCCGAGACCCGAATTCTGAATACCGACTTCGATGGACACCGCGCGTTTGTCCTGCTCGTCCAATCGAAAAAGCTGTCCGGCCCAATAACCCAAATTGAGTGCCAGAGCGTTGTGAATCAAAACGCCGAAGAAAACCAGTCCAACGTAGTTGATAAAATTTCTCCAATTGGCGCCTAAGGCCCCTGCAACAATTCCAATGAAAAATATCAGGGAAAATATTTTAAACGGCTTGCGAAGCCTATCAACCAGGGAAGGAAAGATGCGGGAAAGAATTAAACCCAGGATCAACGGTATCCCGAGAATGATGAAGATATTAACGAAAACGTCAAAAGGACTGAGGCTTACTTTTTTAAGTATTTGGGCGGTATGGGGATTAAGGTTTCCCCAGAATGCCAGATTAAACGGGGTCATAAAAATTGCGGCTGCCGTGGAGACGGCTGTCATGCTCACGGAAACAGCGCAGTTGCCTTTGGCCAGATAGGTAATTATGTTGGAAAGATTTCCGCCGGGGCAGGCGGCCACAAGCATCATTCCCAATGCAATGGAGGGCGGCGGCCTTAAAATCAACGTGAGCAAAAACGTAAAGGCCGGCAAGAGGATAAATTGCGCCACCAGGCCGATGCAAGGGGCTTTGGGCGCCACCACGATGCGTTTGAAGTCGTCCAGTTTGAGCTCCAGCGCAACACCGAACATCATTAAGCCAATGGCGACATTGAGAATAAAAAGGCCCTGGGAATTGAAATTAAGCCGCACCTGGTCGATCGCCGCAATGTCCATGTGAGTACCTTCTCATTTTCCTGTAATTAGAAAATAGTTTAGAAAACCGACGTCAGATAATAAAACCAAAACGTTCACATTTCCAGTTTGCCGGTCCGCGCCGCTGTCCACAGCCAGTTTCCGGGAGGGTCCACATTGGCAACCGGATCCACCACCGCATGGATAACCGCCGGTTTGCCGGATGCCTGGGCCCGTTCGACCGCCGCTTTTATCTCCGATCCTTTGCTGACGAATTCACCGTGACATCCCATGGCAATGGCCACCTGATCGTACCGCACCGGTGAATGATCGTGACCGAACCAGTCGGCTTGCCGGCCGAACATACGCTGCTGGGCGGTTTTCTCCATGCCATAGGCCCCGTCAACAGCCACAAATATAATGACCGGCAGGTTATTCCGTACGGCGGTTTCCAGTTCCTGAATATTGAATCCGAAGGCACTGTCTCCGGTCACACAGTAAACCGGGATATCCGGCCGGGCGAGTTGGGCGCCGATGGCATAGGGCAGGCCGGTACCCAGATGGCCGTAATTCATTGAATAGATCACCGTTTGTTGCGCTCTGGCAACGTGATAATGAATATCCCAAAGGGTTGTGTTGCCGCCGTCCATCACAAAAATGGCATCCGGTGGGAATATGTCGTTGCATACTTTTAAGATCTGGCCGGTCAGCATGGGGGTGCGCTCCATATCGGCCACCGCCTCGTCGAGCTCTTTTTGCCAGTCGTCCTGGAGACTGCGAAATTCAGCGATTTTGGAATGGGGTTCTCGTTGGGTGGTAAGTTCTCTTACGGCATCCAGCAATCGGGATAGAATCACCCTGGCATCCCCGATGAGAGGAACGTCCACGGGTCGATTCAAACCAATGTTGGCGGGCTCGGTATCGATTTGAATCAGCCGTTGGCTTTGCGGCTCCCCCCACATCGGCGGCCGCCCCCACATGTTCAACTCCCCGAGTCGGGTACCGACGGCCAGCACCACATCGGCCTGGCTGTTGGCCATAATTCTGGAAAGGCAGGTCGGATGAAAACAAAGCGGATGCTCATCAGAAATAATCCCGCGGGCTCTGATAGTGTTGGTAACCGCACAACCAAGGTATTCAGCCAATTGCTGTACTTCTGCTCCGGCAGCTGCTCGTTCGGCCCCATTGCCGCAATGAATGTTCACCAGGTCTGCCTCCACCAGCAACTTTGCGGCTCGTTGGACGGCGTCCGGATCATAACTGGCTGATTCAACGATGCGGTATTTATCCGGATCCCATATTTGGACATCGCTATCATCACATCTTTGGCCGAGAATATTTTCGGGAATCAATATATGAACGGGTCCCGGCCGGCCGGAGGTTGCCACCCGAAAAGCATGGCGCACCATATCGGGAATGCGTGTCCAATGATCTACTTTTCCATTCCATTTCACGGCCGGCCGGAAAATATCCAGATGGCGGCTGACCTGCATGCCGCCCTGGTGAACATAAGAATCAGAAATCTCGCTGCGACGGGTCGTGGTGATGGCCACCACCGGGCTGCCTTCGGCTTCGGCGCACATCAAACCGGCAAGAAGGTTGGCAGCACCGGGGCCGGCGCAAGCCATGACAACCGCCGGTTCTCCCGTCACCCGGGTATAGGCATCGCAAGCATGGGCGGCGGCGGCTTCGTGGCGCGGCACAATCAGACGAATGCCCAGATCCTTGCCGAGACGTTCTAACGCATGGATATTTGCCACACCTTCTGCATGAAGGCACCGCACCAGCAACTCACCTCCGGTAATCTCCCCCATAGTATCCTCCTGATAGTAAAGAGCGTTGATTAGTTGAATAGTTTGGACTAAGCTCTTGAAATCTTGTACTTTTTTAATATTTTGAAGAGATTTTCGTTACTCATACGCCTTTGTGCACTTCTTTTTAAGAAATAATTAATTAATCCGCCCGGATCAACATCTAAATATTTTCTTCAATTTTCGAAGAACAAATTTACTATACCCAACCCTGTTATGGCTATTTTTCAGGGCGGAGTAATTAAGGCATTCTAACCGTTGAAAGCCTCTGGATCGAACGTTCATTAAAATAAAAAAGACAGAGCGAAGCGAATTCCACCATTCGACAATAGTCATTCGTCATTCGACATTCAAAGCTCCATCAGCTGTCCCCCG
>JAFDDW010000298.1 GCA_019310665.1 Deltaproteobacteria bacterium | reverse complement strand
ACAAGCCACAGCAACCGGCCGTGGTTGGGCCGAATCAGTTGGGACGGCAATAGATCCGGCTGGTATTCGCCTTCCAGGATTCGTTTCAATATTTCAGCTTTCTCTTGGCCGCTGACCAGGACAACGATCGCACCGGCATTATTGAGCACGGGTGCCGTCAGGGTGATGCGATTGGTTTGAAACTTTTCAATCCAGTTAGCAACCACCAGGCGTCTTTGTTCATGAAGGGCTTCCGTCCCGGGAAACAGAGAGGCCGTATGCCCGTCCGGACCGATGCCCAGCAAATTAAAATCAAAAACCGGCAGGTCGCCGGATTTCAGCCGAAAGAATTTCCTTAGTTCCTGTTCATAGTCTGCGGCCACCTTACCAGCATCGAACTGCTCCGTTGGCATGCGGTGAATATTTTCCGGCGGCACAGGCGCTTTGGCCAGCATGGTCTCATAGGCCATCCGGTAATTGTTTTGCGCGTCCTCCGGCGGGACATGCCGCTCATCTCCCCAGAAGAAATGCATCTTGTTCCAGGGAATTTTCTTCCGGAGCGAATCATCTTCCACTAAGATAGAAAACAATATCTTCGGTGTAGATCCGCCGGAAAGCGCTATACTGAAATACGGCCTTTGTTCCAAGACTTCAGCGATACAACCAACCAATATTTCTGCCGCCTTATAACTCAAAGCAACTGAATCCTTTACAACCACGATTTCTGAATTGGCTATTCCCATGATAGAATTCCTGTGCCCTGTGCCTGACGCTCGAACCTTCTAGCTTATATGAAACTTCAGGAGGCCGAAACAGCGAACCGCAGAATATCGAATGTCGAACCGCAGAATGTCGAAGGGTGGTTTCGCTTTGCTCAGTCTTTTTTTAAAATAGACAGAATACATCCCTTCGATCCGCCTGCGGCAGAACATTCATTATTCATTATTCGCTTTTTTAGAGTTTCTTTTTCGATTAAACTGGCCGCTTTTCAGGCCAGCGGCGACGCAGGTATGAAATTTTATGAAAAATCAATGTCATTTTTATGAGATTTCACAAGAGGTTTCAGAGTACAGAAGACAGATGACAGAGGTCAGATGAGCCGCCTTAGCTCTATGAGCTACGGCGCGGTAGGCTACCGCCTTCGTCGTCGTCGTCCTCGTCCTCGTGCTCGTCCCTCGTCTGTAATAAAATTCTGATTCATAAGGACGAGGACGAAAAGAATCAGACTATATCGCAGGCGCTCGCCTTGCGCCATTTTGTATCTATATCCCGGAAACCAGCATCCAGCATCCAGTATCGAGTATCCAGCATCCAGTATCGAGCATCGAGTGACCAGTGACCAGTTCTAATTAATCTGCGACCTCATCCTTGATATGTCAACAAAAGTTAGTATTTTACAGATTGATGGAAGTAATATATAAATACAGAAATTAAACATTGATCCAAAAATATAAATTCGGACTTCTTTCCTTTAAACAATCCGAAATCCCTGGCCCAGACCTGTTTTTATAAGGATCGTCTATAAAGGCTGCAACTCCTCAGGCGTTCCACATTGGTGCCATTTAATCGAAGTCGTCGCGCCAGGGCAGGCCAAAATCTGCAATCACTTTGGGGAATTTTTAAATGCTGAGCAACATCAATCCAACTCAAACCAAAAGCTGGCAAAATCTATCGGATCACTATGCTAAAATAAATTCGATCCGGATGAAAGATCTCTTTAACCGGGACCCGGAACGATTCAAGAAATTTTCCCTCAGGTTCAATGACATTCTGGTGGATTACTCCAAAAATCTGATCACGGAAGAAACATTGCAATTACTTCTCGGCCTGGCCCATGAAAGCGGTGTCAAAGCAGCTATCGACAGCATGTTCACCGGCGAGAAAATAAATGGTACCGAAAACCGAGCCGTACTGCATATTGCCTTGAGGAACCGGACGAATACCCCGATCAAGGTGGACGGCACCGATGTTATGCCGGACGTGAAAGCCGTACTGGAGAAAATGAAGATTTTTTCAGATCGGATAATCTCCGGAGAATGGAAAGGGTATACCGGAAAAAAGATTACCGACATTGTCAATATCGGCATCGGCGGTTCGGATCTGGGGCCGGTAATGGTCACCGAAGCACTGCGGCCCTATGCTATAGATGGCTTGTCCGTTCATTTCGTTTCCAACATCGACGGTACCCACATCTCCGAGACACTGAAAGGCCTGGCTCCGGAAACGACCCTCTTCATGGTGGCCTCTAAAACCTTCACCACCCAGGAAACCATGACCAACGCTTTTAGTGCCCGAAGCTGGTTTTTGGATCACGCCGCCGAACCCGCCCATGTGGCCAAGCATTTTGTAGCCATTTCGACCAACGCTGAGGCCGTGACTGAATTCGGCATTGATAAGGAAAATATGTTCGTCTTCTGGGACTGGGTCGGCGGCAGGTATTCCCTGTGGTCGGCCATCGGGCTATCCATAGCCTGCTATATCGGATTTGATAATTTTAGCGATCTGCTCCAGGGGGCCTATGAGATGGACCAGCATTTCAGATCCGCGCCGTTTAAGAAAAATATTCCACTCCTGCTGGCCCTGATTGGTATCTGGTACACCAATTTTTTCGGCGCCCAGTCGGAGGCAATCTTGCCCTATGACCAGTACCTGCACCGTTTTCCAGCCTATTTTCAGCAGGGAAATATGGAAAGCAACGGCAAGTCGGTAGACCGAGGAGGCCATAAACTGACCTATCAGTCGGGACCCATCATCTGGGGAGAGCCGGGTACCAACGGACAACATTCTTTTTACCAGCATATACACCAGGGAACCAAATTCATCCCCGCCGACTTTCTGGCACCGGCTGTCAGCCACAATCCGATTGGTGAACATCACAACATTTTGCTGTCCAATTTCTTAGCCCAGACGGAGGCCCTCATGAACGGGAAAACCCGGGCGGAAGTTGAGGCGGAATTGAGGCAAGACGGCAAAAACGATGATGAAATTCAAAAAATTGCCCCCTATAAAGTGTTCGACGGCAATAAGCCTACCAATTCAATCCTGTTTCAGAAGCTGACTCCCAAAACTCTGGGCAGCCTGATCGCCATGTATGAGCATAAAATATTTGTCCAGGGGATAATCTGGAATATTTTTTCTTTTGATCAGTGGGGAGTTGAACTGGGCAAACAGCTGGCCCAAAAAATTCAGCCGGAATTATCTGATGATCAACCGGTAGACACCCATGATGGATCAACCAATGGCCTGATAAACGCTTATAAGGGGATGAGGAAGGGATAGTGTTTGGTTTTTTGTGTTTGGTATTTGATATGGCACACACTAAATGCGATTGTTGGAACACTAAACACAAAACACCAAATACTAAACACCTGATGAATTTTTTTATTTATAAATTCATCATCCTTTCCCGCCGAAATACTTCATAAACTGAATTCTTTCATAGGCTGCAGGATTACTGCTTTTGGCCTGGCTCATTTTTCCTCTGAAATCAGATAGACTGTTGAATCCCTGCTTGGCCATCCATTGTTCCACGGTTTTGAGCATCTCTTGAATATAGCCTCTGTCATTTTTATAGAGCGCCGAAACTACCTGAACGGCATTGGCACCGGCCAGCAGCTGTTTTATAACTGCTGTACCGTCATGGACGCCGGTAGAAGCCGCCAGATCACAATTTACCCTTTCCGCCATAATGGCAATCCAGCGCAGGGAAGTCGGCAGGTCAGACGGCGCGCTGAACGTATTGGAGGGTATAACCTCGAACTTGTCGATATCAAAATCCGGGCTGAAAAAGCGGTTAAACAGCACCAGCCCTGCAATACCGGTCTCTGATAATTTCTGGATCATGGGCCCCAGATTGGAAAAATAATAGCTTATTTTCAACGAAATGGGTATGGTAACCGCTTTTTTCACCTTTTCGATGATCTGAAAATAGGCCGCCTCTTTCTCTTCACTGGAGCGCTCGAAATCAGAGGGTAGAAAAAACATATTGAGTTCCAGAGCGTCCGCGCCGGCCTTTTCAAGCTGTGATGCAAAAGCAAGCCATTCATGGGAATAGATGCAGTTGACGCTGGCAATTACAGGAATGGAGACACTTTTTTTAGCTTCACTGATCAGTGCGGTGTATTTATTTATATTGTCTTCTTTGATCTTGTAATCATAGTAATCAAATTGGTCCAGGTCGTAGCCCTTGGACTCGGCCTCTTTCAGAATATCATCATATTCAAAGGC
>JAFDDW010000297.1 GCA_019310665.1 Deltaproteobacteria bacterium | reverse complement strand
TTTGATATGGAACTACTGTTGCTGACGGCGCTGCACAGCGGCCGGGGGGGCAATGCCGTGGGAAAAGCGCCAATAGTCTGGATAGAAAGCAATGAGGAGTCAAATTTCTATACTTCACAAGCGTGACAGCCAGTCAACTATTCAACCATTCAACTATTATTTAGTTGCTGCGGTGTCTCCCACCATCCGATAATCGAGCCATACCGCTTAAACCAGATTTCTTCTCGGCCTTCAATCTCTCTGATCCAACGCCCTAGACCGGATGCATGATGGATAATCAGGGGGGTACTGTGGGGAGGTAAGATATCGTTAATAATCTGCCAGGGTATTTTTAAGAGCGGTCTTGTCATGCTCCCTGGTAACAGCAATTACGATACACTCGTAGGACGTATGGTCCTGGATAATTGTGGCCGCCAGTTGCGGACCCAGGAGCCCATAGGTCTCATCTTTAAAAAAGCTGGTGATGATGACCATTTTTTTCCAGAGTGGGCGCTTCTATTGAACCGTGTCATCTGATTTTTTCTTAGGAATGGATTCGATTTTTATAAAAGATTATTAGACAGGATTAACAGGATTTAAAAAATAAAATTACTTTCTCATTTCACGGATGGAAATAAGAAAACTCAATCCACCTAACGGCAAAATTTACCTTATTTATCCTTGAAAGTATATTTAGTGCAATTTTAGCTCAAATAGTTTTAACAACTCCTCATACCTAAACGTTAACTTTTCGCCGTAGGCGATTGGATTTCACCGCGCTCTTCCGGAGAGCGGTAAAAAGAATATCATGTAAATCCTGTTAATCCTGTCTTATTTATTTTTTTGTAAGATAGAATCCATTCCTTTACCAAAATAAGCCAATAATGAGCTATATATTGAATAATAAAATTTCGATATTGAAATGGAATATTTTAGGACTGTCTGCCTGTCGGAGGTGGGTCAAAGAACTGCAATGAGGAATTAAGGGAGATTTCCACCTAACGCGAAAATCTCCCTCGATAAAGAATTAGCAATGCAAGACAGAAGGCTGCCGTCTAAAGCTGAGCCTCCAAGGCAGCCGCCTGTTTACCCGCTGCCGATACCCGTTGGGCGGCTTTCCTGCTCTTCCTAATGGCCACCTCATCCGCCTCAATAAATTCGACGGCCTTTACTTCGCAGAACCGGACACACTGCGGATCGCCGTCACAGACGTCGCATTTGAGGACCCGCCGATCGGTGGTATTAAAATTCATGGCACCGAAGGGGCATACGCTGACACACGAACGGCAGCCGATGCAGGTATCATAGTCAACACTTACGCGACCCAGTTCCTCATCCTGTGAGATGGCCTTGACCGGGCAGACGTTGAGACAGGGCGCATCCTGACACTGCTGACATGTCATGGGAATATAGATGCCTTCGGCCTCCCATTTCAGCACCCGGATCCGGCTGCGGGCAGGATTGGATATTCCATCATGCGAAACAGCGCACACCAGTTCACACAGCCTGCAGCCTGTGCACTTCTCGTGATCTATATATAAAATCTTAGCCATTTATTTTCTCCTATCAGATAGAATTATAGCAAATGGGACGGCTCATTTTTCAGGCCGAGGCTTTCCAGGGTCTCCGGTGTAGGAACACCGTTTTTATCGAGACCCTGATGTTCATATAATTCATCTACCATCTTAATAAATTTTTTCTTGTCAATCATGGTACCGACGACATCGACGGCGCCCCTTCTGCAGGGTTCATCGAAATAGCGGTGGTTCAACATATCGCCCTTCTCGAGATCGTTTCTTTTCAACCCTTCCCTTAAGTTGAAAAGCCTTTCAAGCATGTTACACCGTCGCGCGGCATCCCAGATCTCTTCAGGCGTCATTTCGATACCGGTATTATAAAGAAGCACTTTGGACCACTCTTCGAAACTCGGGAGCGTGACTCCCAGAAAAACCGTATGATATTTACAGATACCCAGACAGTCGACTCCCATATATAAGTTTTCCTGCCAGAAAACCTGCCACGGTTTGCCGATGTATTCGGTATGCTCGGAGCTCAACGGTCCGTCATAGGCGACCGGATTGCTGTAGATCTTCCTTAGGACTTCTTCCGGCAGATGATACAGATCGATGGCCGGTCTGCTCCTCAGATGGTCCGAGCCTCTGGATGCCGTGGCAACATTGAGTGCCAGCGCGGGTGTCGCCCTTTCATCCGAATGCAGATTGCTCATCCCTTTGACCTGGACGAGATAATCAAAAGATTTTTTACCGATCTTTTTTGAGGCGGGAATCCCGCCATCGGCCAGGACATCTCCCAGCCAGCCTTTGCGATAAGCGATCCGTTCGATCATCTCGATGACGGCGTCATCATTGCCCCAGCTCAGATCCAGTCCATCGGTCTGTTTGTCGGTAATAATTCCCAGTTCGTAAAGCTCCATAGCCCAGGAAATCAGGCTGCCGACTTCGAGATTATCCATCCCGAATTGATTGACCAGGTGATTGCCGACGAGAACCGTCAGCGCCCGGGGGGTGTCCGTCTCCGCACCGAAAGCACCCAGAGAGGTGTATTCCGGCCCTTCCTCGTATTTTCCGGCAAAGGGGCCTTCCGGAATTTTATACTGAGCCCGGCAATGCACCTGACAGCCGAAGCAGCCCGTCATATGGTAGGGTCCCATGGTCTCTTCACAAATCTCATCGATGCGCTCGGGCTCGATATCATCGGAATATTCACACTGGTTGTATTGAAAATTGCGGGTCCTGACCCCGCCCCAGGAATTCGTCGCGCCCCAGATAAAAGGTGTTCCCAAGGTTCCCTGGGTTTGACTCACCTTGGCGCTGGTAATCTGGTCGATGAAGCGTTTGTTGTATTCCAGGGCTTCCATGGGGCGGGCGATCTCTATGTCCATGGTGCCGCGAACCGACACGGCCTTGAGGTTCTTGGATCCCATGACACATCCCATCCCCGTCCGTCCGGCCGCATTTTTGACGCCGGTCATAACATTGGCAAACCGGACCAGATTCTCTCCCGCCGGTCCGATGACGCAACTTTTGACTTCCTCATCCCCCAGTTCCTGCCTGATGGCCCACTGGGCGTCGGTCACGGACTGGCCCCAGATGTTGCGGGCATCCCGAATTTCGATCTCGCCATTGTGGATATAGATGTAAGAAGGATTTTTGGCTTTACCTTTGATGACAAGGTGGTGAAAACCGGCCCAGGCCAATTCAGGTGCGAAAAAACCACCCATATTTGCGCTGCCGAGCATACCGGTCAGGGGTGATTTGGCCATGATGTGCGTTCTGGCGGTGGCCGAAGCACAGGTGGCCGTCAGGATACCGCCGCTGATAATAAGGGCATTATCGGGACCCAGAGGATCACAACCCTTCTTGGTATGGTTGTAAAGCAGATATGCGTCCAGACCCCGGCCACCTATAAACTTCTTTCTGACCGCAAGCGGGATAGATTCTGTCTGGACATCACCGGTGGTGAGATCGATATATGCTATCTTCCTGTTTAAGGCCATATCAGAGTACTCCCTTCTCTTTTAATTTTGCGTCCGCCAATTTCCGGTTGACATCCCAGACCGGTCCTCGAATACGGGGCAGCGTGGGATTGACCCAGTGAACCCGGTATTCCATGCCGCAGGTCGGGCATTTGGCGGTCTTTTCCCCTTTCCCCGGCTGAATTCTTTCCATGCAGCTGGGATTGTGGCATCTAAACTTGCCATAGGTCCGCTTCTTGCGCAGGCTTTCGGCCGTTGACTGGCCTTTGGTTTCGGTTGCCATGATCGCCTCCTTCAGGTCTTCTGTCTTTGATAAGGTTCATTATAATGAACTGATTGATCCAGGCAAATCAATATCACGACCAACCCTTTTGATCAAGGAAAATATCGATTTTTTTCATTTTTTAGCAAAAATAAGGAGTATAAGCATCAACTATTGACATTACGCATAATTATATCCGGCGGGGAAAATATCAAAATAGCGAAATTTGTTCATCCGGATGAACAAATATTTGTTGACAAACAATGACATGAAATATATCCTGCAAAAAAGTTTATAATGGTGAACGCTAATTACTCCGCCCTGAAAAATAGTCATAACAGGGTTGGGTAGTATAAATTTATTCTTTGAAAATTGAAGAAAATATTTAGAAGTTGATCCGGGCGGATTAATTAATCATTTCTGAAAAAGAAGTGCACAAAGGCGTATGAGTACTGAAAAGCTCTTCAAAA
>JAFDDW010000296.1 GCA_019310665.1 Deltaproteobacteria bacterium | reverse complement strand
TACAAATCAGCGATCACCAGCAGAGCGTGGCCCCGGCCCCTTCAAGGGGCCTTCCTCATACCCGTAGCTCTGCTGGTGGTCGCTGATTTGAGGTAACAGCGCCGTGAAAACAATGTGGGCACCCTGGCGCATGGAGTACATTCTGGCCGAAAAGGAAAAAGGATGTATATTCTGTGACGCCCTTTCTGAAAACGCCGACCTGACCCTGTACAAGGGAATCGACACCCTGGTGGTGATGAATAAGTTCCCCTATATCAACGGTCATCTTCTGGTTGCACCGCTCAGGCACCTGTCCAGTCTGGATCAACTCGACAAACGCGAAATGGGCGAAATGCTGGCCACCGTAGAACGGTCGGTTGATATTTTGAAACAGGTGATGAAACCCGACGGCTTTAATGTCGGGCTGAATCTGGGAATGGTCGCCGGAGCCGGCGTCGAAGAACATCTGCATTTTCATATCGTTCCCAGGTGGTTCGGCGACACCAATGCACTGACTGTTTTTGCAGATGTCAGAGTCATTCCGGAACATATTAAAGCCACCTATGATAATTTAAAACCATATTTTAACAACCTGGGCCGGAAAAACAATGACGATTGATCCGCCTGCGGCGGATTCAACATTCGACATTGTTAAGGGACTAACTTAACAAAATTAAATGGAGAAATTGCATGAAAAAAGCCACTCTGATCATCTGGGCTATTATTGTTGGAGTGATGGCACTGTTGATTTTTCAAAATCAGAAATTCTTTTTTACCAATCAATCATTGCGCGTTAATCTCGGTGTCTTGGAAGAGTATCATTCGCCGGAATTACCCATTGCGGTCATGGTATTACTGTTCTTTCTGGCCGGGTATATCCTTGCTTACCTGTTCAACGCTTCCGCCCGCTTCAAAGCCAAACGCAGCATTAAAAAGTTGAATACCACGATGGCATCTCACAGCCAGGAAATGGCCGTATTAAAGGGTGAAATTGATTCCTTAAAAGGAATCGAGGCCTCGGCAGCAGAGCAGGCACCCGAATCAGAAATTGATATGGCTAAAACCCAGAAAATTTCCAATGACAGCCTGGCAACAAACCCTGCTGAGCAGACAGGCGGGTTTTTCGTTGATAAACAGACCGACAATCCGGAGGAGGAATCAGAAGAGAAAAAAATATAACATCTTGAAATTCCTACTACAATCTTGCATGAAAATTGGACACGGGTCTGATTTAGGCGTTAATAAATATAAATAGTGTCCAAAAAATCGACTCATTCTTAAAGTAAATTACGAGGTCTGGAGTAGAAGTTCCCCGATCAATCCATGAGCCCTCCCAAATCCACCCCGATGATTAAGCAGTACCTGTCCATCAAGGAGCAGTATCCGGATGCGATACTTTTCTACCGGATGGGTGATTTTTATGAAATGTTTTTTGAGGATGCGCAAATAGCTTCCCGTGCCCTTGAGATTACCTTAACTTCGCGTAACAAAAATGCCGAATCCCCCGTTCCCATGTGCGGTGTCCCCCATCGTGCGGCCCGCAGCTATATTGCCCGCCTGATCGGCAAGGGATACAAAGTGGCTGTTTGCGACCAAATTGAAGATCCGGCCAAGGCTGACGGTCTGGTGAAAAGGGATGTGGTCCGCGTCATCACCCCCGGAATGATCATTGAAAATGAACTGCTGGACGAACGATCCAACAATTATGTTCTGGCTATAAAATGCCGGGACGAGTTGACCGGCCTTGCCTTTCTGGATATCTCCACCGGGGCCTTTCGGATAACGGAATCAAAAGATGCGGATGTCATCATCGAGGAAATTCAACGTATCTCGCCCAGTGAAATCCTGTTGCCGGAGTCCTCGAAAGCGGACCCGGATTTTTTACCCATCGCATCTATCTTAACCGAAACATCGCTATCCTATCTGGACGACCGGGAATTTGAGTTTAAAAGAAGCTATGAGCGGCTGACAGATCAATTCAAAACCATTTCCCTGGAGGGTTTTGGCTGCGAAAACTGGAAGGCCGGAATCTGCGCGGCCGGTGCGGTGGTCTTTTATATTCGCGAAACACAAAAGCAAAAATTAGAGCATCTAACGCGCCTGGAAACCCACCGGCTGGATACCTACCTAATGGTTGATGAATTAACCTGGCAGAATTTGGAGTTGTCCAGCAATATTCGAACCGGCTCCCGACGTGCCACGCTGCTGGCGGTTCTTGATCACACCTGCACTGCCATGGGAGCCCGGCTGCTGGCTCAATGGATGCGATACCCCCTGATCGATATAGAAGAGATTGGTTTAAGACATGACGCCGTCGGTCAAGCAAAAGACACCATGCATACCCGCAAGGATATTCGCGAGGCGCTGAAATCAGTTTATGACATTGAACGCATCGGTAACAAAATTGTAATGGGACATGCCAATGCAAGGGACCTGGTGGCATTGAAGCGTTCTCTGGAGATGCTTCCGGCAATGGAATCATTGCTGTCGGTATTAAAAGGCGCGTTTTTCCGCTTACCTGAAAAAATTGATAATTTATCAAAACTGGCCGATCTCATTGATCGATCGATACGGGAAGATGCCCCGCCCACGATTAACGAGGGCGGAATCATTAAAACCGGTTATAACCAGGCCCTGGATGAATTGGTGCAGATCAGTCGAGACGCAAAAGGCTGGCTGGCCCAACTGGAGGTACGGGAAAAAGAGAGCACCGGGATAAACTCATTGAAAGTCCGATACAACAAAGTGTTTGGATACTACATCGAAATTCCCAAAAGCCGTTCAGGTTCGGTCCCGGCCAATTATGTCCGCAAGCAGACCCTTGTAAACGCCGAACGGTATATCATCGATGAGCTTAAAACATTTGAGATGAAGATTCTCGGCGCCGAAGATCGACGGGCGACCCTTGAATACGAAATATTTAACGAAATTCGAAATGAAGTTGTTAAAAACAACCCGGGCATACAGAAGACGGCTCGATTTTTAGCTCGCCTGGATTGTGTGACCAATCTGGCCGAGGTCGCCGCTCAAAATGATTACCGTCGTCCTGAAATGACCAGCGATGGGGGCATCTTCATCCAGGATGGTCGTCATCCGGTGGTGGAAAAAATGATTACCGCCGAGCGCTTTGTTCCCAACACGGTTAAAATGGATGATACCGACAATCAGATCCTGATCATCACCGGACCCAATATGGCCGGTAAATCCACGGTTCTGCGCCAGGTGGCCCTGGTTGTCATCATGGCCCAGATGGGTGCCTTCATTCCTGCCGCCCGGGCGAAGATCAGCATTACGGACCGGATTTTCACCCGTGTCGGGGCCCTCGACAATCTCTCTCAAGGGCAAAGCACTTTTATGGTGGAAATGCAGGAAACTGCCAATATCCTCAACAATGCCACCGAAAAAAGTCTGGTGATTATGGATGAAATTGGGCGGGGAACCAGCACTTTTGATGGGCTCAGCATTGCCTGGGCAGTGGCTGAATATTTGCACGATTTAAACAGCAGGGGAGTTAAGACGCTGTTTGCAACCCATTACCACGAATTAACGCAGCTTTCCCAAACCAAACCAAGGGTGAAAAATCTCAATATTGCTGTTAAAGAATGGAATGATGAAATTATCTTTTTAAGAAAGCTGGTGCAAGGCGGAACCAACCGCAGTTACGGTATCCAGGTTGCGCGCCTGGCCGGTATCCCACACCCGGTGATTGATCGCGCCAAAAGGATTCTTTACAAAATTGAGCAGGGAGATTACAATTCCAGTGGATCGCACGGCTTGATTAACGGGGATAGATCGACTGCCAAGGGTCCGGTGCAGCTTGATCTTTTTGGCAAAACAGAAAACAAGCTCATCACAGAATTAGTCCAAGCAGATATTTCCCGAATGACGCCTTTGGAAGCATTGAATTTTTTAAACGAATTCCAGGAGAGGGCAAAATCGGGAAAGGCCTGAGATACTAATTATTTTGAGTATGCATCTAAAAAAAATCCACATTTTCTTTATCTTTATAGTCTGCAGCGGTGTTGTCTTTTTGGGGAGCGGCATTTCCGAGGGGATAACGGCCAAACAGGCCTATTTCAATGCCGAATCCTGTTACAAGAAACTGCGGAACTCGCCCCGTAAAATGAAATACCGCGACAACTGGCTGCGCTGTGTCGAAAAATTCCAAACCGTCTACCGGTTGGATCCTGACGGCCCCTGGGCGCCGGCCGGTCTTTATATGTCCGGCAAGCTTTATAAA
>JAFDDW010000295.1 GCA_019310665.1 Deltaproteobacteria bacterium | reverse complement strand
GTCCTTTCAAGAATAAATTAAGCCTATTCTCATACCAAATAGATCGGCAACAGGCAACAGGGAATTTCGATTTGGGATTTGGGATTTTCTCGATTGCGGATTGTAAGCGCATAGCGCCTAGAGCAGAGAGCAAAGCGTTGAAAGATGGACAGTTTGTCCGATCATCGCGCCATGCGCCATGCGCTTTGCCCTATGCCCTGCGAAGCCTGAAAGGCGATGTCAGATTTGCGGACTGAAGACTTTTTTATCGATGATTTCGGGCGATCCGAAAAAAGAAATTACTTTTTCACATACAGACCGCGAGATTTGGCGTGGACTTGACCTTTTTTAGTCAGTTTGTAAAGGGCGTTGCTCAACTGCCTGGCATCGAGTTTTACTCTTTGCTTCAGTTGGGCGACGGTAACGCCTTTTTTATTTCGTTTAATGGCATCGCAGGTTTGCGTGCCGGAGCAGTCTTGCGTGCCGGAGCAGTCTTGCGAGCAGGAGCAGTCTTACGCTTTGCTGCTGCTTTTTTTGCAGGTTGAAGTTTATCGACCTGCTTTGAAATCCGCTCCACCTGCTGGGAGAGAGCGGCCAGCGATTTGGAAACTGTCTTTAATTGACTCTGTAATTTCTGCATGGGTATTTTCTCCTTTTACTTTTACTCCATTATCTTCTTCTTGAAGCAGTCTTTCCGAACAGTAAGACAGCTTATATGGAAAGTCAACACTGCCGGCAGTAAAGATCCGGGTCCATATAGCCCGACTTTGGTCCACCCCGGCTTCCGGCTATCGTAGAGCCTACAGCTCGGAGAGAGGGGTGATATGGGTCATTACGTTTACCCGCAGTGTTCAGGTGTCAGGATTCGGCCTCCGGCCCATAGGGGCGGGGCCTACGCCCCGGCGGGAAGTTGGAATGCGGAAAATAAGAAAAGGCGCAGGGCTTATGCATGTGCGATCTAATCTGATTCTTTTCGTCCTCGTACTCGTGCTCGTCCTCGTAAATTAGAATTTTATAGGGACAAGGGACGAGGACGAAGTCGGTACTCTGTAACCGAGTGTGGAACTTCATGAAAATGGCATTAGTTTTTATACCGCATTCCGGTGAGACGGCAGTTGACAAAGCGCGGCGAATATGAAAAGTAGGCCTCGCATCTTGAAATAACGGTCGAAAATAAATTCCAACGAAATCCTTTCCGACGAAAACGGATTTCTAATTCAAATAATAATGCCAGAGCAATCTTCTCGTTCCCAAAGCAGAAACTTCCGCATTCAGTATAAAGCCCAGGTGAATGCCTCGCAATATGAAGCAATCACGGCCACCGAAGGGCCCCTACTCGTAATTGCAGGAGCCGGCAGCGGAAAAACACGCACCCTGACCTATCGGGTGGCCCGACTGGTGGAAGAAGGCGTGCCCCCGTCGTCTATTCTTCTTTTGACATTCACTCGCAAGGCTGCCCAGCAAATGTTGCAGCGGGCCACCCAATTGCTGGATAGCCGATGTGGCCAAGTGGCCGGCGGCACCTTTCACTCGTTTGGCAACACGATCCTGAGAAAATATGCTTCCCATCTGGGCTTTCCCCCGAGTTTTGCAATTATGGATCGCGTCGATGCCGAAGCTGCGATCAGCATTCTGCGAAAGGAAATAGATGCGGCGGCGAAACATCGGTCATTTCCGCGAAAACATACGCTGGCCAGCATCTTCAGCCGGGCAGTCAATAAAATGACAACAATTGAAGATGTTGTCTACGACGACTATCCCCATTTGTCCTCCGATATGGAAGCTGTGGTCAGCCTATTCCAGGCTTATAAACACCACAAAAGCCAACATCAACTTCTTGATTTTGATGATCTTCTCGTATATCTGCAGCAGCTTTTAAAAACCCATCCCGATATCCGTGATCGCATATCTTCATCTTTTCAATATATTATGGTCGATGAATACCAGGACACGAACAAAATTCAGGCTGAAATTTTGTATTTACTGACCGGTGTTCATAAAAACATAATGGTAGTAGGAGATGATTCCCAGAGTATATACGCCTTCAGGGGCGCCAATTTTAGAAACATTATGGAGTTTCCCAATATGTTTCCGGGAACCCGCATCATCACCCTGGAAGAAAATTATCGCAGTGTTCAGCCTATTTTGAACCTCACAAACGTCATCATCGACCAGGCACGAGAAAAATATTCAAAAACGCTGTTTACCCGAAAATCCGGTGGATCAACACCGGTGCTGGTAAATGCCTGGGATGAAAACAGCCAGTCGCTGTTTGTCGTTCGCAAGATACAGGAGCTAAATCAGAAGGGGGTAGCCCTGGATAAAATTGCGGTTCTGTTCCGGGCAGGGTTTCATTCCTTTGATCTTGAAATCGAGTTGAACCGGGAACAAATTCCCTTCATCAAGGTTGGGGGGTTCAAGTTTGTCGAATCGGCCCATATTAAAGACGTCCTGGCCCATCTGCGGGTAATTTTCAACCCGCATGATCGCATCAGCTGGTATCGAATTTTACTTCTTATCAACAAGATAGGCCCGACAACAGCTCAAAAGATCTTTGAAGCGATTAAGAATGAAAGATCGGGCACCACCGGTTTGCTGACGATGAACTTTCAGACCGCTGCGGCCCAAGGCCTCAATCGGCTTAAAGACCTTTTTTCACAGTTCGATAGCGAGCCAATGCCCGTTGCAAAAATGGGAGAGGCCATCATCAAGTATTATTTGCCCATCTTAAAGGAACGTCACGATGATCATCCTAAGCGGGAAAAAGATCTGGAACAATTGCACGCCATCATGGAACGCTATGGCAATCTGGAACACTTTTTAACCGATATGGCTTTGGAGCCGCCTAACAACAGCGTTGGGAATAGGCTTTCAACCGAAACGCCCTCGGAGGACCGGCTGGTCCTTTCCACGGTCCACTCGGCCAAGGGACTGGAATGGCACACTGTTTTCATTATCTGGGCCTTGGACGGGCGATTTCCCTCCTCGCAATCCCTGTACAAGGATGAGGATCTTGAAGAAGAATTGCGCTTGATGTACGTTGCCGCAACCAGGGCCCGGGAAAATCTTTATTTCACCTATCCGGGGCAAGCTTACGACCACAGCAGCGGGACGATGTTAAACCGTCCCTCGCGATTTATCGATATGATGCCAGAAAGCATCCTTGAACAACAGCCCGCGGATTATCTGATCTGACCCGGTTGCTGGTCGCTGGTCGCTGGCTTCTGGTTTCTCGATACTGGATGCTCGATACTGGATGCTCGATGCTCGATAAATATGGTGCAAGCCACCATGGTTAAAGGCGCGCTGCAAAGGTTTAAAATAAGAAGTTTTCCTTACAAAAATCCACAATCCGCAATCCCAAATCCCAAATCGAGACAATCCCAGATCCAAAATCCCAAATCGAGACAATCCCAAATCCGAATTCCAAAATAGGCGTTGATCCGGTCCAGGTCTCATGATATGTCCCCCTGATAAAATGACACCTGAATATTATATTCTTATCATTGGTTATATCTTCGGCTTTTACATGGCCTGGAACATCGGTGCCAACGATGTGGCCAATTCAATGGCTTCAGCGGTTGGCGCTAAAGCGATCACTATTCGTCAGGCCATTTTTATTGCCGGCATCTTAAACGTGGTAGGCGCTGTTTTCATCGGCTCGCATGTCACCAATACCATCCGCAAGGGAATCGTATCGACGGAAATTTTATCAGATCCCCACGTGGCCCTTATCGGTGCACTGTCCGCTCTACTGGCCGCGGCGCTCTGGGTCAGTTTTGCAACCTGGAAATCATTGCCGGTTTCAACAACCCATTCAATCGTAGGTGCTATGATCGGCTTCGGCATCATGGCCGGCGGTTTTTCCGTCATCAATTGGGCCAAACTGGCAGCCGTGGTCATGAGCTGGGTGATTTCACCGGTTTTCAGCTTGGTAATCTCCTATTTAATGTTTAAAACGATCGTTAAGTTAATCCTGGTTAAAAAAAATGCATTTATCAGATCGTTGAGTCTGTCGCCTGTTTTTATCGGTATGACCGCCTTTGTGGTGGTTCTGTCCTTTCTGTTCAAAACACCACTGGGCAAAACCCTTTCCATCGACACATGGACCGCGTTGCTGGTGGCACTCGTCATAGGCGGGTTGGTTGGATATGCCGGCAAAGGACTGCTGCGGCGTTTCACCCGCCCGGATGATGACGACAGCACGGAACAGGTCTTCCGCAAAATTCAAATCGGAACATCCTGCTACGTGGCGCTGGCCCAGGGCGCAAATGACGTTGCCAATGCCATCGGGCCCCTGGCGGTCATATATTTTCTCGTCAAAAGCGGCAATGTCGGCGCCAAGGTACCGGTGCCGGCCTGGCTTCTCTTGTTCGGCGGCGTCGGTATTGCCTGCGGTATCGGCATGGCCGGTCACCGCGTAATGGAGACCATTGGTACCAAGATTACGACGCTGACCAACACGCGGGGTTTTGCCGTTGATTTTGCAGCGGCCTCAACGGTGTTGCTCGCCTCCAAACTGGGACTGCCGGTTTCCACAACCCATGCTGCCGTAGGCGGGGTCATAGGCGTCGGCCTGGCGGGCGGTATAGAAGCTGTAAATTTCGAAGCTGTAAATTTCGGCGTCGTCTTTCAAATTATGCTCTACTGGTTTCTAACGGTGCCTGCGGCAGCCGTTACAAGTATGATCATATTTAAAATACTGCAGGTGGTTGTTTAACTGGACAGACCGGAACCAAAGACTGGATTAATACCGATTGATCCGCCTGAGGCGGAACTATCAGAGGAAGCCTGCCGTTTTTATTTTTAATTTTCGGTTTGAAGTATTGCAGTTTAGACTTGTTTCCGATTATTATGAAGGATATCAAAACACAATCGACAATTGACAATAATCAATAGTCAATCCAAGGGGGGGGCTATGCGCATACCGTTTATATCACTGTTTTTGACATCGCCGCTTGAGGGGTTGCTCGAGCATGCGGAAAAGATTAAAGAGTGTGCCTGGGCTTTTCAACAGGCCATGGAGTGTCATATCACCGACCAGTGTGAGCGCT
>JAFDDW010000294.1 GCA_019310665.1 Deltaproteobacteria bacterium | reverse complement strand
CCCCGCCGCATCGCCTGGATTCAGTGTGTCGGTTCCCGGGACAGTCATATTGGTCAGGAGTATTGTTCCGCCGTGTGTTGCATGTCCGCCACCAAACAGGCCATGATCACCCGGGAGCATGCACCCGAGAGCAGTACCACTATTTTTTATATTGACATCAGGGCCCACGGCAAAGGATTTGATCGTTTCTATGAGCGATCCATATCCGAAAATAATGTCCGCTATGTAAGATCCATGATCTCCAGGGTAATTCCCAACCCGGAAAATGATACATTGAGCATTAGCTATGCCGCACCGGATCATCACATCCGGGAAGAAACCTATGATCTGGTCGTCCTTTCCGTCGGTCTTTGCCCGCACCCTTCTTTTGTACAATTGGCAAAACGGCTCGGCATCCGATTAAATGCGCATGGTTTCTGCGCCTCTGACCCGCTGGACCTGGTGGCCACCTCCCGACCGGGCATCTATGTTTGCGGTGCGGCCCAGGGTCCCAAAGATATTCCGGAATCCGTCCAGCAGGGCAGCTGTGCGGCGGAGAGAGCCACGACCCTGCTGGCCGATACCAGAGGATCGCTGGTTGTCGCCCCCTCCATTCCTGAAGAACGCAATGTGGGCCGGGAAAAGCCCCAGATCGGCGTTTTTGTCTGCCATTGCGGAATCAACATTGCCGGGACCGTCGACGTTGAAGCGGTTGCCGATTATGCGCGTTCTCTTCCCCAGGTGTCCTATGCGACCGATTGCATGTTTGCCTGCTCTACCGATCAACTGCAGGAAATTAAGGATGCAATTAGAGCGCATAACCTCAATCGGGTGGTGGTGGCATCATGCACGCCTCGAACCCATGAACCGCTTTTCCGCAATACGCTACGCGATGCAGGTCTCAACCCATATCTCTTCGAACTGGCCAATATTCGCGAACAGGATGCCTGGGTTCACAAAGCAGAACCGGAAGCGGCCACGGAAAAGGCTAAAAACCTGGTGCGCATGTCTGTTTCCCGCGCACGTCTTCTCGAGCCGCTTTATGATACTTCATATGAAGTTGTTCAAAGCGCACTGGTGATCGGCGGTGGTCTCGCCGGCCTCACGGCGGCCCTTGCTTTCGCCGAACAGGGATTTGAAGCCGCCCTGGTGGAACAAAGCGCCGTGTTAGGAGGCAATGCCCGTACCCTTTATTATACGGAAGACGGTGCCAATCCGGCCCGCTATGTTCGGGACCTTATTCAAAAAGTTGAAGACCAGCCTTTGATCACCGTTCATAAAGAAGCGCAGGTAACTTCCATAACCGGAAGTTGCGGCAATTTTAGTTCGACCATTTCTGTTAAGGGTGAATCCCGGAGTATATCGCACGGCGTTGTGGTTGCGGCTACCGGAGGACAGGAATATCAACCCACGGAATATCTTTATGGCCAGCATCCCGCGGTGATGACCCAGAAAGAATTTGAAACCCTGCTGGTATCAGAGCCTGACAGGGCCAGGCAAATCAAGCGCCTAACCATGATTCAATGCGTCGGCTCCCGCGAGCCGGAAAATCTTTATTGCAGTCGGGTTTGCTGTACGGCGGCCATCAAAAATAGTTTGAAATTAAAAAACATCAATCCTGGCGCTCAGATCTCGGTTCTGTATCGGGACATTCGCACCTTTGGTTTAAGGGAAACCTATTATTTAAAAGCACGTCAGCAAGGTGTGCGTTTTTATCGCTTTGAAAGGGAGCAGAAGCCACAGGTCGTGGCTTCCGGTGACAGCCTGGCCATTTCCGTTTTTGATGACCAGCTACAGGCGCCGGTTCAACTGCAGGCAGACCTGCTGATTTTGAGTGCCGCCATCCGTCCCCACGAGAACAGCAAGCAGCTGGCTGATGTCATGCGCCTGGCCCTTGACGAAGATGGTTTTTTTATGGAAGCCCACCCCAAACTCAGGCCCCTTGATTTTGCCACGCCGGGTTTTTATCTCTGCGGTCTGGCCCAGGGCCCCAATTTTGCAGGTGAAAGCATTGCTCAGGCCCGCGGTGCGGTTTCCCGGGCAGTTACGGTACTCTCCAAAAAAGAAATTGTGGCCGAGGGCATGATCAACCGGGTCGATTCAACTCTTTGCCGGGCGTGCGGCGAATGCGAAAACGCGTGTATTTTTGAGGCCATCAACGTAAAAGAAACAGCACCGGGACGCAAACAGGCCGTAGTGACCGAAGCCCTGTGCACGGGCTGTGGGGTCTGTAATGTGGCCTGCCCCACCGGAGCTGCGTCTTTGTCCCATTTCAAGGATGAGCAAATTGAAGAGATGATAAAAGAAATGCCTAAAATTTAAAGTGCCTAAAATGCCTAAAGTTATTGAAGAGCCCAATATACTCGCTTTTGTTTGCAACTGGTGCGCTTATGCCGGGGCTGACCTGGCAGGGGTGTCCCGCATGCAATATCCGACCAATGTCCGTCTGATCCGACTCATGTGTACCGGCAGGGTGAATCACGGCTTCCTGCTCAAGGCTTTCCTGAAAGGGGCGGACGGCATCCTGGTTTCCGGCTGACACATCGGCGAATGTCATTACCTGGAAGGTAATGTTAGATGCAAAAAAGTCATTGAAGAAACCTGGGAGATGCTCAGGCTGCTGGGGATTGATGAGCGTCGCCTGCGGTTGAAATGGCTTTCCGCTTCGGAAGGAGCGGCCTTTGCCGAAGAAATTCGTTTATTTGTTCAATTACTCACTGAGCTTGGAGAGAACCCCCTTAAAGACTATGGAGATGGACCCGCTGATCTCCAAATGATAGGTCTCTGATGGATAAGACCAAAACCAAACTTCTGACCCAAAAACAGATCGACTACTGTATGGAATGCGGCTTGTGTACGGGAAGCTGCCCCGTCAGCCGTGAAATGTCTACATTTTCACCGCGCCAGATCATTAAACGGGCCGTGCTGGATCCGGACGGAGGGCTTGTTCACAGTCGCGAAATCTGGGCCTGCCTGAGCTGTGCCAGTTGCAGCGCGCGCTGTCCGGCGGATATCGACTTTCCGGAGTTCATCAGTTCTCAGCGGCAGCAAGCCCGCCGGGCAGGAAATTTTCCCCAGGAAAGTCATCACGGTATCCTGCAGGCCATTGCCGGTTTGCAAACCCATGACTTAAAGCAGCAGCGCAACGGGTGGGCCGAAAAGGCAGGGGTGTTTCGTGACAGCGGGGAATATTTTTATTTTGTGGGTTGTCTGCCTTTTTTTGATGTGACCTTCCGCTATTTGAATCTGTCTCCGCTGGAAACAGCCCGCAGCGTGATCACATTGCTCAATAAAATGGGAATCGAACCGGTCATCAGCAATAACGAACGCTGTTGCGGACACGATGCCCTGTGGTGCGGAGACCAGGAAACCTTCCGCAAGCTGGCCGAATGGAACCTCGCAGTGATTAAATCCTCCGGCGCCAAAACCGTGCTTTTCAGCTGCCCGGAGGGTTATGTCACTTTTAAAAATTATTACCCGAAATATTTTGGAGCGCTGCCTTTTGAAGTGCTGCATATGACGGAGTTTCTGGCGCGCGAACTGCCGAAAACCGGCTTATCCTTTCAGGCATCTTCTGCCGAAACCATCACCTACCATGATCCGTGCCGGCTGGGTCGCCTGGCAGGAATATACGAACCACCGCGACAGCTTTTACAATTGCTGCCCGACACCCGGCTGGTCGAAATGGAGCGCAATCGTGAAAACGCGCTTTGCTGCGGGACCAGTGCCTGGATGGAGTGCTCCAGTTTTTCAAAAGCAATTCAAACCGAACGGATGCAGGAAGCCATCCAAACCGGGGCCCAAACCCTGATCACGGCCTGTCCCAAATGCCAGATCCATCTTACCTGCGCCCAGAGCAATACGGATACGGACCTTAAGGTGATGGATCTTTACACGTATCTAAGGCAACGATTACACGAAACTGCGGGTGAAAAACAGAGCAATATCCATTTATAGCAGTCATTCCGTGGCTATTAGGCATTTCAGCCTCACTTTGGTGTGTATGGGATTTTGCGTTTAAAGGCCAAGGTACACCTGCGCCTTGTTTTTTATGAAGAGCCAACCCTTCAGAGAAAGTTCGGTGATTCATATATTCATTATTTACAGACGGTTCCAAGGTGGATTCCTCGTACCATCAGGCAGCCGCCTAAATAAATAATTGTGCAGCTTGAGAACCGAAGGCCCTTACAGGTTCTACGTGCCATTTATTATTATCTGCACTTCAATGAAGAAGGAATTCTCGATTACGACAGGTTTGTGAAGGACGGTGGTATAGTGGCTAATGCTGGAATTCCCGGCATTTACGCGGAAAAAGTTCAAGGCAATCTAATAAATGCACAGCAAA
>JAFDDW010000293.1 GCA_019310665.1 Deltaproteobacteria bacterium | reverse complement strand
CAAGGGTTGACGAGCGGACCGCCGAATTGCAGGTAAAGCAGACGCAGCTTAAGGCGGCCGAGGCACGCTCTCGCCTGTTGCTGGATTCCGTCGGTGAGGGTATCTTTGGCGTCGATCTGGAGGGGAAGATCGCGTTCATCAATCCGGCCGCCAACCGCATACTGGGATACGAAGCCGATGAACTCATCGGCCAGGATGTCCACCAGAAAATTCACCATTCCCGCGCAGATGGCTCCCGTTATCCAAAAGAAGTGTGCCCGATGTACCGCTCCCATGTCGATGGAACCGATCACCACGTAACCGATGAGGTGCTCTGGCGCAAGGACGGCACATCGTTTGCGGTGGAATACACCAGCATGCCGCTAAAGAAGGACGGCCGGGTCGTGGGTGCCGTGGTCACATTCATGGATATTGCTGAGCGCAAGAAAATGGAAACCGCCCTGCTGGCAGAGCGCGAACGACTGCAAAAGATCCTGGACACCAGCCCGGTCGGTGTCGGTATTTCCACCGAGGGCGTGGTTCGCTTTGCCAACGCGCGCTTTGCCGACCTTTTTTATTGCAAGGAGGGGGAAAATGCGCAACAAGCCTACGTCAATCCGGCAGACCGGGAACACATCCTGAACGAACTCCAGCAATCGGGAATCGTCCACGATTACGAGTTGCAGACTTACGGCCCCAATCGCGAGATTCGTGACACACTGGCCACATTCATCAGTACCGAATACGAAGGCCAAACCGGTATTCTTTCCTGGCTGGTGGACCTCAGCGGCCTAAAAAAAGCAGAGAGAGAACTGAAAGCCAAATTCGATGAATTGGCCAGATTCAGGCGGATGGCCATCGGCCGCGAACAGAAGATGATCGAATTGAAAAAAGAGATCAACGACACTCTGAAGAAGTCCGGGTTTGCGGGAAAATATAAAATCCACTGAAGGGAGAAATTTAATGATATTGTTTAAGGTGAGATTACAGATAGCGATAAGTGTGATATTCCTGATCGTCTGCTCCGGGAGTAGTGTTGCCGGCGACATCAATTGGCAGAAAATCAAAACCTTACAGGATATGGCGTTTGTCGAATATGTAAAAAGCCTTGACTTAAAAGGGCAGGCAGCTTTGAATTTTTGGAAAAACATCCCGGTGAGCAAAGCAAATAAGCAAGTATACCGGATGTTCCGCAAAGAGGCCTTTGCCATATATATGAATAAATACCCCCGACCAAAAAGAAATATTCCCGAGTTTAAAGTGGGCATGGGAACGGATATAACCGGCCCCATGAGTAAACAAAAATTGAAACTGCCGTTTACAAACTATTTCCCCCTTGAGGAAGGACCCATCGGAGATCCGAACAAAATTTATCGAATCGGGTATACTATTCATGGGTTTACCCATCCCTGGCTATTGAACAATGCTGATTCAGCAATGTGGGAAGCCAACAGGCATTCCAATGTGCGGCTTACGATTCTCGATCCGGAATTTGATAACCAAAAGCAGGTTCAGCAGATTGATGCGTGGGTCGCAGACGGTTTCGATGGCATAATGATATGGCCCATGCAGGAAGCACCTACCGGCCCACCGGTTCAGAGGGCGCTCGCCGCAGGCATTCTTTGTGTGTCCATAGACAGAATGGTGGGGACAAACAAAATCAATGCCCGGGTAACGGGTAACTTCCCGGCCAATGGTACCCAACAGGGGATGTACCTGGTTCACAAACTTCTGCAAGAAAATAAGCAGGTAAAAGGTAGGATTCTAATGATTCGAAAGCCCCTGGGAAGTACGGCTGATGCCATGCGAACCGGTCATTTTCTTAAGGTCGTCAGCTATTTTCCCGGCCTCAAAATATTAGGGAGCTTTCACAACAGCAGCAACCGGCAGGATTCGTTTCAGCAGGTCAGCGCTGCGCTGGATAAACACGATGAATTGGATGTGATTTTTTGTACGGGCGCCGAGCAGGGGATGGGTGCGGTGCAGGCGATTGATGCTGCCAGGAGATGGGATAGCAGGCAAGGCAATAAGAGAATCATCGTTCTGAGCAATGATGATCTTTTTGAATCACTGGTTGCGATTGGCCAAGGGAAAATGGCCATGACAGCGCCTTATACCCCGTTGCTCGGGGCCCTGGGGGTGCGGATATTATTAAAACTGGCAGCCGGTGAAAAACTCCCGCAGGATGTCATTACCCCGGATCTGCCCATGGTCACAAAAAGGAGCGAAACCGTATTTGGTATCGAAACGGTCAGCATCGATAAATGGATGCCGTACACTTATGGGAGGCAGGAATAAACCATGTTTTCAAATTTAACCATCCGCACCAAGTTGATCATTATATTGCTTACCCTGGGCTTGATACCTTCCCTGGTGCTTGGATATATCTCACTTAGTGTTTCACATACCGCCCTGTCTGAACAGGCCTTTAACCACCTGATAAGTACCCGGGATGCCAAGAAAGCTCAAATTGAACGGTATTTTCAAAAAATCAAAGCGGATATTTCAGTATTGGCAAATTCCTCTCATATTGTCGCGGTACTGGATGGTTTTTCTTCAGCCATGGAAGATGGAAGGATTAATGAGGCCCAATACAATTATTTCGAAAGTCTGGAGTACGGAGACTCATTCAAGAAATTTAGCCAGGAATATGGCTATCACGATCTGATGCTTATCACCAAAGCCGGAGATATCGTTTATTCTCTTGCAAAAGAGTCCGATCTGGCCCGGAACGTCCTAAAGGGTGAGCTAAGAGATACCCCTCTGGGCCAAAATTTCCGTGAGGGTTTGGAATCCATCGTCATTACCGATTTTAAACCCTATCCCCCGTCTGATAATGAACCCATCTCGTTTGCTATTTCACCCATCGTATTATTGGATCAAATCGAAGGCGTCGTGGTGTTAAAGCTATCCGATGAAGTCATCAATACGATTATGACTGAACGTTCCGGGCTGTCGGAAACCACGGAAGCATACCTGGTCGGTCCGGATTATCTCATGCGTTCCAATTCCTATTTGAACCCGAAAACGCATACCGTAAAGGCGTCTTTTTCAAATCCGGCCGAGGGCAAGGCGGACACCCCGGCCAGCCGGGAGGCGCTTTCAGGAAAGAATGGCAATGGACTTATCAACGGCTACCGAGGCGTACGCGTTCTTTCCGCCTATGGTCCGGTTACCTTCGGCAGCACCACCTACGCACTAATTGTCGAAATCGATGAGAAAGAGGCTTTTAGCCCAATATCTAATTTGAAGCGGTTTATGGGTGCCTTTGCGGCTACGATCATGCTTATTACCGTTCTGGCCGCCTTTTATATTGCGAATAAATCAACAAAACCTATCCGAGAACTAACGCAGTCCTCAATCGAAATAGCGGCGGGAAATCTCGATACAAAAATCAATGTGGAAAGTAATGATGAACTGGGAGTGCTGGCTCAAAGTTTTTCAACGATGCGTGATTCAATACGGCAAGCACATGATGTTCTGGAACAAAGAGTTGAAGAGCGGACTGCTGATTTAAAAAAACTCTCCCAGGCTGTCGAACAGAACCCGGCTTCGGTGGTGGTTACCAATAAAGATGGAACTATTGAATACGTCAATCCAAGATTTAGCGAAGTTACAGGATATTCCGCAGATGAGGCCATCGGACAGAATCCAAACGTATTAAAGTCAGGCGACCTTCCCGAATCATATTACCAAGAACTCTGGGATACGATTCTTTCCGGTAAAGTTTGGCGGGGTGAGTTTAAAAATAAAAGAAAAAACGGCGAAGAATTTTGGGAAAGTGCTTCCATTTCTCCCATCAAAAATGAAGAAGGTGAGATAACCCACTTCGTGGCAGTGAAGGAAGATATTACGGAACAAAAGAAGATCCGGGAATCACTTAGGGAAAGCGAAATTCAATCACGCACCATTTTTCAAAATTCGCCTGTGGGAATTCTTCATGTCGGCAAAGACGGTACCGTTCTCGACTGCAACGCAAGACACGCCGAACTCATGGGATCAACCCGTGGAAAAATTATCGGAATGAATTTGCCGAATGAACTTAGAAATGATGAACTGCGTGCAGCCGTACGCAGGGCGCTTTCCGGTAAGCAAACCGAGTTTGAAGGAGAATATACTTCTGTTAGTGGGGGAGAAACCATCCTGGTTCGATCTATCTTCAATCCCACCGAGCCCGGCACCTCTCCCACGGAAGTCATCAATACGACTGAAGATATTACCGAGCGAAAAAAAATGGAGAACGAGCTGCAAAAACGCGTCAATGAACTGGATGAGGCCCAATCGGCCATGCTC
>JAFDDW010000292.1 GCA_019310665.1 Deltaproteobacteria bacterium | reverse complement strand
TCGGCGTATTTCCTTTTCATCCACACCAAGCCTGCGCGCCAGTTCGGACTTGCTGATGCCAGTTTCACGTACAGCAATGTAGAGAGCTGCCTTGGCAGACATTCGGGCCACGCGATCACGAACCGAAATGGCCCGTTTCTCACTGTCTTCTCCGAGTCCATCGATGTTCATGACCATGGCTTACGTTTCTTCGGTAATCCGGGTCTGAAACCCGTTCCGCCAGTTCCACCGCCGGCACATGACCTCTCGGGTCTCCGCAACCACGTAGATAATCTCCCCGGGATCAGGGTGCTCGATTCTCTCCGGATCATTCAGGGGTGTAAATTGTTCACCCCCGTCTGCGAAACGAAGTTCGAGGATTTCCCCCGTCCGGAGTACGTCATCCCCACCGATGGGCAAGACACTCCGGATAAGCTATTCATAATGTGTCCACATCCGAATAACTTTGACCACTTTTTCATCAGCTATAATTTGATATAATAAGCGATGTTGTATATTTATACGACGAGAATAGGCTCCCGATAAGTCGCCTAAAAGCTTTTCAAAATGAGGAGGTGTTTGATAGGGATTCTCACGCAGAATATCCAGCAACTTCTCAGCCTTTGAACGCAATCCGGCAGCAGATAATTTTTTGGCGTCCTTTAGAGCCCGTTTTGTGAAAACGACTCGCCACATTACCAATCGATTTCCTCAGAGCATTTCTCGATCGGGGTTGCTAATCCTTTCCGGATAGATTCGCGCATTGCAGGGATATTCAGCAGATAGAGAGTTTCCTGTATGGAACGCCAATCATCCTCTGAAATTAGCACAGCGCTCCCGCGTTTACCTGTAATGACAATGGGTTCATGAGTAGACGCAGCTTCATCAATGAGTCGATAAAGCTTTGATCTTGCTTCAGTTGCTGTTAATGTGGGCATGATCGACCTCAATTCCATGATCGTTTGTTTAATTCAAACAGTACGTCATAGCGTACGCTTTGTCAAGTGCGAAATGGAGATCATAACGTCGGCCGGTGAGCAGCGGCCTAAATAAATGTCAAGCCTGCACGACCTTTACGATAAACCGCGGTCTTCACGCCGTCTGCTCAACTGGTTTGTTGGACTCGAACTTCTCAATTAATATTAGTGAAGTGGAGGTTTTTTCGTTTTGTTCAGCCGCTCATCACCAAATTCCTCGAAAAGGTCATCATTAATCTCATTTATGGTAGCTTCCAACATGCCCTCGCAAAACTTCCTCCCTGCAATTTCTACGACTCTAGTTAGATCATTGAGTAGAAATTTAGCACCTACTTCAAGTAAAAGTTCATCAGAAGGCCAACCGATTTCGGCAGAAACATTTTCAGAAATGTCCAATATTTCTTCTGCCTCTGCGTCACCTGGATCATAGCCTTCAAAATTTTCGAAATATTGAGACGCCTCTGTTGGAGATGGCGCTACGATGAACCAGTCTTCGTCATGGTCCTCCGTTGTAACCCAGAATAGTTTCATTAACTTTCCTCCAAGTCAAGTAGCCCAACGGCGGCTGTTGAGCCGCGAGAATCGCAGGCATGAGAAGGAAATGTCTTTTTATTTTCTTATCATGCTGAGAATCGCAGTCGGCTCTAACGCCCTTGACAGGCTCCGCTCACGGTCCGTTTATCAGTGTTGATAGATGGAAAATTTTCCATGTATTACCCTTATAGCATGTAAAATTTTCCACCTATAGCTATATTACAATGAAAAACAAGGACCGCCTTACAACCCTGCCGCCATCCATTTACGGTGACCCGAAGGCACACCTTTTCTGAAACCTACTTTACTTTAAAAAAACCCTCATCGTATTCGGGTTTATCTTTGTAACGCCCCATATAAAATCCGGGCAGGGCCTCAAAATTATCAAACAACCCGGGATCGGCTTCGATGCCGGCCTGGTGCAGGGCCTTGAGCATATCGGCCGGTTTGGGAGGGCAGCCCTTGATGGGGATGGCTTCCTGGATATCGGGATTGTCCTTGTGAGCCTGGTAGATGCATTTACCCAGCAGGATCGTCTTTTTCTTGCCCGGCGTCGGCCGCATGGATTTGCCGGTAAGAATCTCCACGTCATCCCAGGGCTTGCCCTTCCAGGCAAAGCGAATGGCGGAAATCATCAGGCCGTTGACCGCCGAGCAATAGGTGCACATGGAAAGATCGTATTTCTGGTAAAAAACCCCTTTGAGACCCTGTTTGACCAGCGGCGTGGGAAGAATCACTTCTTCGGTTTCGCTGTATTCAAAATTATAGGCATGATGGCGCGCAACCGCCTCGATGCTTTCACCGACCACCTCGATATCTGATAAGTCCCAGGGGCGCCCGTGATTTTCGGTGGCATGCCTAATGTGGGGCACCTGTTCGGGGGTGTACCCTAATATTTTCGCACCCACCAGGTCGGCTGACAACACGTCGGCGGAGGCCACCAGCAGGTTCGAGCGATGCATTTTGCCGTCAGGCCCCGGACCCCGTTCGTTGGTGTAAATGCCATCCTGCAGGGTTAACATGGGGGGCATCTTGTCCGCCAGTTTGGACACCCAGAAATGCAGATCTTTGCCGGGGGTCATGTTGTGGCATTTTTTACGGGAAGGGATGTCAATCAGTCCCTTCAGGTTTTTAATTCCCAGGCTGACAACCGTCTGGTTGTGGGCTTTCATGACCGGCAAATCCACCACAAAATCGCTATCCAGAGCATCGGCATTGAAGCGCAGTTCGACCCCGTCTCCGAAATCCACTTTTTTAAAGGGCCGTTCGAATATATTCATGTATTTAATGCCGTATTTCTTTTTCAGCTTTCCGTAACCAAGGGTTTCATAGGCATGGGCCGGTGTGGCCAGGTCTTTGGGATTCATGGTGACCATGCCCTCCCCGATGGTAATGTCATCGATGCCGCGCTCCTTTAAAAGGATGATCACATCTTCCACCACCCGGGAGGTGGTGATGACCCCCCACTTGGGGAAAGGAACGGCCTTGGTCCAGAAAACAATATTAGGCTTGATGAACACCCGGGCCTTTGACGGCAGGTGATCCAGTCCCCGGGAAAGCTCAACAGCTTGGCGCACCGATTCCAGGGGTTCTTCATAGCGAACAATGGCGACCAGGTTTTTGCTCATCGGAATCCTCCAAGATGGCTTCTAAATCATAAATTGAAAAGGTGCTTGGCATTCAATCCACAGATTTGGTCCATTTGATTCTTGGCCAGTCCGGATTGATGCATTTCACTGAAATATTTTTCCGGCGCCAGCAGGGGGTAATCACTTCCGAACAGGATTTTGTCGATGCCGGCTAATTTGATTGCAAAATTGTAAACCGCGGGATCATAGAGATAGGGGGAGGCGGCCGTATCAAAATAAACGTTGTTCAGGCTTTCTTTGACCTCTTTTTTCATCAGGGTATAAAAGAACAGGCCACCGCCCCAATGGGCCAAAACAATTTTGTTGTCGCTAAACCGTTTGATCAACCCGTAAATCTGAGACAGGGTGATCGGGGTCTTCCCGTGATAGTCATGCCCCACCGGTTCATTGGTATGAATTAATACCGGCAGATTGCGATCAGCGCACATCTCCATGACAGGCGCCAGCTGCTCCAAAGCGGACGCATCAATCCCGGACCGGTAAAACGCCAGCTCACCGATTCCGCAAAGACCACCGGCCAGGCAGCGTTCGGCTTCAGCCACCGCCCGGGTGTTGGCCGGATCAAAACATCCCAGCCCAATAACCCGGTCGGGATATTTTTGGGCCGTCTCCATGATGTAGTCGTTATGAGATTGGTAGGTTGCAGTATTTGACCACGGGAATCCGAAAATCACGGATTTGTCCACACCGTTTTTGTCCATGGCATTTAACAGCTCGGTGGCCCCGATCATTCTGGATTTGGCAGACTGGTATAAAAGCTTGAAAGCGGGTTCAGCGGGAAAATATCGATCCCGGTTTCGGCGAATATCAGCCGGGAAAATGTGGGTGTGAACATCGATGATCATCTAATTACTCCGCCCTGAAAAATAGAATATTTATACTACCCAACCCTGTTATGGTAATTTTTCAGGGCGGAGTAATTAAACCGTGTTGTTTCCCACAAATAAATGAAGAAAGGCATTTTCCAGTTTAGGACACTACACTAGGCTCGAAATAAATAATTTTGCAAGCAAAAAAAAACGACTGATTGGGGGCTAACCAATCAGTCGTTAAGGAGGAGAACAGATGAAGAAATTATTTGTATTAGGCTTTGTGCTATAGGGTTACTGCAATACCCTTGCCAAAATCGAAAATA
>JAFDDW010000291.1 GCA_019310665.1 Deltaproteobacteria bacterium | reverse complement strand
ATGGGAACATGGATGAACGGCTATCTGCAGAAACTGGCCGCCAACCGCAAAGAAAATCTCGAGGCCGGCGGTAAAGATCGCATTAAACTGCAGCACAAATTAGGCAAACTCACCGCCAGGGAGAGGATCGAACTTTTAGCAGACCCCGGGAGTTTTGAAGAAATCGGGTCTGTGGTCAGAGAATTTCGTATGGGTCTGGAAAATGATCCCAAACCGAGTCCGTCCGACGGCGTCATTATGGGTCCAGCCAATGTACATGGGAAACCGGTGATGGTTTACGCCCTGGATTTTACGGTCATGTCGGGCTCAATTGGAGATCAGGGAGTCTGGAAAATTGCCGAACTGGTCCAAATGGCCGGGCAGGAGCGCATCCCCATCATCGGCATCTTCGACTCCGCCGGCTCCAGAATAAGCCTCAAGAATGGATACGTCGGACTCAATGGATTGGGCCGCCTCCTGAGAAACTACTGTCTCTACTCCGGTGTCATCCCCCAGATAGCCATGGTATTGGGACCCTGCACCGGTCCAATCGCCCAAATTCCGGTGTTGTCTGATTTCTCAATTTTTAATCAAAACACCGGATTTTTATGGTTCGGTGGTGAGATCAAATCGGATGATGCCGGTTCAGCCGAATTCCATATGCAAAAGAGCGGTCAGTGCGACCTTATGGCCGACAGCGATGAAGAGGCTATTCGGTTGGCCCGACAGCTCCTCGAATTCACGCCTCTGAATTGCTGGGAAAAACCGACAGTGATTGAATCCACCGATGACCCCGCCAGGCAGGAGGAAGCCCTGCTCGATGTCATGCCCGATGATCCGAAATTCACTTACGATATTCACGAAATCATCGATCTGATTGTGGACCATGGGGAATTCTTAGAGTTAAAGGAAGATTTCGCACCCAATATGGTCGTCGGCTTTGCACGCTTTGACGGCATACCGGTGGGAATAGCCGCCAGTAATCCGGATGAGCTCAGCGGGATCATGGAGCCGAACTCATCCGACAAATACGACCGTTTCATCATGTTTCTGGACGCCTTTAACATCCCCCTGGTAAACTTGTCAGATACACCGGCCTTTCCACCGGGTGATAAGTGGGAGCGCATGGGGGTCATCAGACACGGCGCCAAAAACCTGCATGGTTATTCACACCTGACCAATCCTAAAGTAACCATCGTGCTGCGTCGCTCTTATGGCGGATCGAACATTGTGATGGGCTGCAGTAAAATGGGACCGGATTTTATTTACGCCTGGCCCTCGGCCGAATTTGCACCCACCGGACCGGAGTCCATCGTTCAGGCGGTATTCCACAAGGAACTGGCCAAGGCCAAGGAGGAAGATAATTATGACGAGGTTTATAATTTTTTTCTTAGCATTTTAAAGGATTATTTCAGCGTCATGACCCTGGCCAAATCATTTACGACTTACTACACGGTTCACGAAGTCATTGACCCCCGAGAAACTCGCTCCAGAATCGTAAAAGCGTTGAGAAGCAGCTTAAATAAACATGAAGAAGTACCGGAAAAACGTAGGTTTATCAAACCAGCATAAAAATGAAAGTGTGGTGTGTTTTACAAACAGAGTGCATAAATCTCAAATTACAAATCACAAATCACAAACAAGCACCAATGACCCAAATTCAAAATTCCAAACCTATAAATGCGCTTTAAGGATGAAGGTTCAAATACTGAAAAAATAAAATGTCCCTAATCCTAAATTGTTTTGGTCATTGGTTATTGAAATTTGAGATTTATTTGTAATTTGGTGCTTGTAGTTTGGGATTTTAATCAATAGGCATACAGCAATGACAGTAAGGGTTTGCTGGAAAATAGCAAATATCTAACCAGATCAATTAAAGGATTTGATTATGGGAAAAAGAATGGATGAAGCCATAAAAAGATACCGGGAGATTCAGGAGAAAAATCTCCTGGGGGGCGGGATCAAGCATATCGAGCGCCAGCACGGCCGCGGCAAACTGACGGCCAGGGAAAGAATAGATATTCTGGCAGACCCCGGCAGCTTCAAAGAACTGGGCTCCTTTGTCGGAACCACCAGCAGGCGTATCGACGGCCGCATACCCGAAGCACCGTGCGATGGAGCGGTCGTCGGCACCGCTCGCGTGAACGGGCGTTTGGTCATGATCCACGCCAGCGATTTCACTGTGTTAGGCGGATCAATCGGCGCCCAGCATATCATCAAGTTTGCAAAACCCCTCGAGATGGCTGCCCAGTGGGGGATTCCCATGGTGAATCTTTTGGATTCCTCCGGTGGCAGGCTCGGGTACGAAGATGTTGCCATGGCAGGTTTTGATTGGTATTTCCGTCTCGAGTCGTTGTATTCCGGGGTCATTCCTCAAATTACGGTCCTGATGGGGCCTTGCATCGCCGGCGGCGCATACCTTCCGACCCTGTGCGATTTTCTTTTCATGAGTCGCATATCAGGATATATGTGGCTTGGGGGCCCACGCCAGACCCAGGCGGCGACTTCGGAGAAGATTGACCGTAGTATCGGCGGGGCCGACTACCACATGCAATTCAGCGGAAGCTGCGATGTGGTGGGGGACAATGATGAAGAAACCATCAAAAAATGCCGCCAATTGATGGGCTACCTGCCCCAGAACTTTAAAGAACCGCCGCCCCCATGGGAAAATACCGATGACCCGCAACGGGAAGTTGGGGTCCTGGCCGACATTGTCCCCGATGAATACGATCAGGCCTATGATATGCACGATGTCATTGAACAACTGGTCGACAATGGTGAATACTTTGAAATCAAAGATGAATACGCTAAAAATCTGATCACATGTTTTGCCAGGTTTAGTGGACAAGTTGTCGGCATCGTGGCCGGCAACCCAAAATATCCCGGCAGCATATTGGAAATTAACTCATGCGATAAGTACTACCGCTTTTTGCAGGTACTGGATGCCTACAATATTCCTCTGATTAACCTGGTCGACACGCCCGCCGTGGTCCCCGGAGAGTCGCAGGAAGCGGTAGGTCTGATCCGTCACATGGGCAAAATCGTAGATGTCTATGCTTCGACCACCGTGCCAAAAATAAGTATCGTTCTGCGAGAGGCCTACGCGGATGCGGGCAGTATGATAATGGGAGGCCTCAAGAGTATGGGGGCCGATCTGACCTATGCCTGGCCCATTGCCAGGTTTGGCGTGGAGGCTTCCGGGCTTGACTATTGTAAAATTTACGGCCAAGGTATCGAAAAAGATGCCTACCCATCCTATCTTAACCGCTCAAGGGAAAAGGTCGATGTTTATGATGCCGCCCATAGCTGGACCGCCCAGGTGGTGGATGAAATTATTCTACCCGCAGATACGCGTAAAAAAATAATTGAAGCCTTGGAATTGACCAGAAACAAACGCGAAAAGCTGCCGCCACGGGCCAAGGGGCATAGTACGCCACCGGTCTAATTTGGCTCACCGCAGAGGCGCAGAGTGCGCAGAGTTTATTTTTATTTGCCGTTGAGAGGACGTCAAATAAAAACTACCAGAAGCTTCGCTTCAATATACTATTAAATTACCAGCCTGACGGATTGGGTTTATTTCTTTTCGTCCTCTCGACGAAAAGAAATATGTAAAAACCTTTGCGGCCTCTGCGCCTCAAGCGAAGCGGGCGGTGAAAAACTAAAAGGAGTTAGCGAAAAATGGCTACAAAACGAGTAGAAGTCAGAGCGCCGATGTCGGGGATATTTTATCGCCAACCCGCACCGGATCAACCCGCCTACGTTGAGATTGGCGACATGGTTGAAAAAAAACAGGTGTTGGGATTGTTGGAAACGATGAAGGTTTTTCAAAAGATCAAGAGCCCGGCCAACGGCAAAATCGTGGAGATTTTGCTTGAAAGTGAGAGCCCCTTGAAAGATGAAGACTTGATGTTTGTCATTGAAGTAATTTGAATAGTTTATTGGGTTTATTGAGTTTATTGAGTAGATTGAGTAGATTGACTAGATTGATTGATTCACCACAGAGGCACACTGAGGACACAGAGATGTACAACTTTTAAGGAAAAAATATACCCTCTGTGAACTCTGTGCCTCGAGCGAAGCGGGTGGTGAAAAATTATAAATCCTGAAAGGGGAGCATCCAATGTCCGAAGCACATTTGCTTTACAGTGTTGAAAACAATGTCGCCTTTTTTACCATCAATCGCGCAGCGCAGCGTAATGCCATCAGTTTAGACGCCATTGAACTCTTTTCAAAATACCTGGATGATGCTGAAAAAGACCCAACCGTCAGGGTCATTTCGATCACCGGATCCGGGGACAA